>NZ_JBEPBF010000008.1:0-142678 GCF_040298985.1 Streptomyces sp. NPDC001093
GGCGCCGGAGACGGGCGGCGGCGGGGTGGGGGAGGGCTGCCGGTACGGGGCGGCGACCGTCGGGGCGGTGTACGGCGGCACCGGCAGCGTGGCCGCCCGGGGCGTGCCTCCCGCGGCGACGATCCGCAGCTCGTGTTCCGCCCGCTCGCCGTCCAGCCGCTCGGCGGGGTCCTTGCGCAGCAGCCCCTCGATGACCGGAGCCAGCGGACCGGCCCGGCGCGGCGGCGGCAACTCCTCGTCCACCACGGCACGCAGGGTGCTGATCGGGGTGTCGTACCGGAACGGTGAGACGCCCTCCACCGCCGCGTACAGCAGCACGCCCAGCGACCACAGGTCCGACTCCGGCCCCGGTGTCCGCCCCAACGCCCGCTCGGGAGCGAGGAATTCGGGTGAGCCGATCACCTCACCGGTCATGGTCAGCGCGGAGCTGCCCTCGACCGAGGCGATCCCGAAGTCGGTCAGCACCACCCGGCCGTCGTTGGCGAGCAGCACATTGGCCGGCTTCACGTCCCGGTGCAGCACCCCGGCGGCGTGCGCGGCCCGCAGCGCGGACAGCACCTCGGCACCGATGTGCGCCGCCCGCTGCGGCGACAGCGGACCCTCCGCCTCCAACTGGTCGGCGAGCGACAGCCCGCGCACCAGCTCCATCACGATCCAGGGCCGGCCGCCCTCCATGGCCACGTCGTACACCGTGACCACGTTGCGGTTGGCGACCCGGGCCGCCGCCCACGCCTCCCGCTCCAGGCGCGCGTACATCCGCTCCACGTCGGAGGAAGGCAGCCCGGCCGGGGCCCGCACCTCCTTGACGGCCACCTCGCGGTGCAGCACCTCGTCGCGGGCGCGCCACACGGTGCCCATGCCGCCCTCGCCCAGCGGGGACAGCAGACGGTAGCGGCCCGCGATCACACGTTCGCGGCCCGGCTCTTCGGACACGGGCGCCCCCAAGGCAAGTCGTGTGATTTCTCCCCGTCGCGTGATTCACCCCAAGTTAGCTCAGCCGAGGGCGGATGCGGCCCCTTTGAGCACCAAACCGGCGCCCAGAGCCATGACGACCAGCGCGGACGCGAGCGGTACGGAGCGGCGCACCAGCCCGGTCACCGGGTGGGCGGTCCAGCGCGGACGCCGCTCCAGCACCCGGCTCACCCCGGAACCCAGCCGCACCACGGCGAACCCGGCCGCGGTGAGCGTCAGCGCGAGCCCGGCGCCGTAGGCCACGACGAGCAGCAGCCCGAACCAGGCCTTCCCGAGCGCGGCGGCACCGACGAGCACCACGACGGCGGAGGGGCTGGGCACCAGGCCGCCGGCGAAGCCGAGCAGGAGGGTGCCGCGGAGGGTGGGGGCGGTCGGGTGGGTATGGGTGTGGGTGTGGCCCCCGTGCGTGTGCGTGTGGCCCCCGTGGCTGTGGGTGTGCCCGGGATGGGGGTGAGGGTGGCGGGTCGGCCACACCCTCCGTACGAGGTTCGCGCCGGCCGCCAGCACCAGGGCCCCGCCGGCGATGCCCAGCCAGGCGATCACCGAGGGCGTGGCGGCGGAACCGGCGGTGACGAGCAGGCCCAGGGCGACCACGCCCAGGGTGTGGGTCACGGTGACCGAGGCGGCCAGCGGCAGTACGTCCCGAAGCCTCGCCCGGCCCCCGCGGGCCGCCGCTGCCGCGGCCATCAGGGTCTTGCCGTGGCCCGGCGCGAGCGCGTGCATCGCGCCCAGGACGACCGCGACGAGCAGCGCGAGCGCGGCGAAGCCGACGGTGAGGTCGTGGCGGGCCACCAGGTCGTCCAGCGCGCGGGTCCAGCGGTCGGCGCCCCGCGGCAGGATCGCGGCCCCCGGTTCGGCCTGCCGCTCCTCGGCGAGGGCCGGGCCGCCGGGGCGCAGGCGTACGGAGGCGGTGGTGGTGTCGGCCGGCGAGGACAGCAAGTCCTTCGGATACGTGGTCAGTTCGTGCGAGACCGATGTCCCCGGTACGTCGGTCCCGGTCAGTGTCATCCGGTCGCCGCGCGCGGTGATCTCCCGCCAGCCGGGTCCGCCGGTGGCCTCCGCGCTGTGGAAGCCGAGGGTCACGGTGGCGCCGCGGGGGAGCGGGGCGGTCAGCCGGCACTCCACCCGGAGGGTGTGCAGCCCGGCCTGACCGGGACGCAGTCGCGCCGAGGAGCCGACGGCGGTCAGCGTGGCCGTACGGCCGTCGACCGTGAGCCTGCTGTCCTCGGCGGCCCGCGCACACCGCTGCCGGGCCCACTGCGCCGTGCCCAGCCGCTGCAGGTCGGGCCCGGCCTGGGTCGCCGGGATCTCGGCGAGGTCCTCCACATGGTCGATGCGGAGCTGCCCGGGAGCGGCGACCAGGCCGTCGTAGCGGTTGACGGTGAAGTTCCCGAGCGGATGCGCGCTCGCCGGGCCGGCCGGCAGCAGCGCGAGCGCGCTCATGGCGAGGAGCAGGAAGGGGAGGCGGAGCTTCACTTCGTCGCCTCCAGGGCCGTGCGGGCCTCGGCCGCGCCGAGCGGGGAGAAGCCGGGGTTCAGGCGCAGGGCCGCGGTGAGGGAGGCGCGGCCGGCCGGGCGGTCGCCCGTGGCCAGCTCGATCACGCCGCGGTGGTACAGGAAGGCGGCATTGCGGTAACCGGTGGCGGTGGCCTGGCGGGCGTACGGCAGCGCCTCGGCGTCCCGGCCGTTCACATGCAGCGCCCAGGCCAGCGCGTCCGCGGTGTGCACGGTGTGCCGGCGGGCCCATTCGGCGCGGGCCGCGCGCAGGGCGGCCGCCTTGTCGCCGTGGTCCGCGGCGGCCAGCGCGGTGTCGAGGTCGGCGTTGACTCCGTTGGCCTTGGCCAGGGCGATCCAGGCGTCCACGAGGGCGTACTGCCGCCGCGCCCGCGCCTGGTCGCCGGCCGCGCCCCGCGCCTCGTACAGCTCGCCCAGTTCGACCAGCGGACCCGGCAGCGGATACCGGGACACCACGGTCTCCATCCCCTTGATCGCCGCGGCGCGGTCCCCGCTCGCCGCCTGCGCCCGCGCCCGGCCCTCCAGCGCGGGCAGGTAGGTGTCGTCGGCGGCGAGTGCACGGGCGTAGTACGCGAGGGCGGTCCGGTAATCGCCCTGGTTCCAGGCGAGTTGGCCGAGCTGGGCGGCCACGTACGCGATGTCGCCGGGCGACGTGGCGCCCGCCAGTGCCTGCTCGAGTACCCGGCGTGCGGTCGCCACGTCGCCTCGCAGCTCATGCACATACGCGTACCGCGTGAAGACCGGCACCCCCGGTTTGCGTGTGTCGGCGGTCTCGGCGGCTTTCCACGCCTCCGCATACCGGCCGAGTTCGACCAGGCCGTCGATGCGGGAGGACAGCGCGCGCTCGCTGTACGGGTTCTGCCGCAGCGCCCGGTCCGCGTACGCCAGGGCGTCCTTGAAGTCGTGCCGGGCGGCGGCGAGGGCGGCGCGGCCGGCCAGCGCCTGGTCGTTGTCCGGGGCCAGCGCGAGGGAGCGGCTCAGCGCCCGCTCCGCCTGCGGGTAGCGGGCGGGATCGCCCTTGGTCCGCGCCTGCTCGACGTAGGCCAGGCCCAGCGTCGCCCAGCTTCCGGAGTCCTTGGGCTGGGTCCGCAGATGCGCCTGGAGAGCGGCGATGCTCGCGTCCAGGTCACCGCCGCCGAGCACCCCGGGGTCCACGGCGGCGGAGGCCGCCGGCACGGTGACGGGCGCCCGACCGGCCCCCAGGGCGATGGCCCCGCCGGTCAGCGCGACCGCCAACAGGGCGGCGCACCCCACGAGTTGCGCGCCCCGCCACCGCCGCCCCGCAGCGGCGAACCGCCGAACGGCCGCCACGCGCTGGTCGGGGCCGGAGACGACGGAGGGCGCCTCCGAGGGCTCATCTGGCGCGGGTTGCGGGGAGTCGGCGGGTGAGGGTTTTGCGGGGCGGTGGGTGATGTCCTCGGCGGAGGGGGAGCGGGAGCCGCTGACGGCGGGCTCTGCGCGGCCGGGGGTGGCGCGGTCGTCGACGCTGCCCGCCCGCCCGTCCATCGCCTCCTGCCCGGCGCCGTTTTTCCGCTCGCTGTCGCCCTTCCGCCCTGTGCTGCCCTTCCGCCCGTCCATGGCGTCGTCGTCCTGTCTGCGCGGGCCCATGCCGTCTCCTGCGTGCCTCGGTCGTGTCGGATGGCGCGGCCCGCCGTGGGGGAGGGGAAGATGCGGGCCGCGCCGGTCTGGGTGGGGGCGGGGGTCAGTACGGGCGGCGTATGCGCCGGCGCCACCAGCCCACGGCGGTGCCGAGGAGCAGGATTCCGGCCGCGCCCGAGGCCGCCGACGCGGCGATCAGCACGGTGTTGCCGGAACCGGAGCCACCGGAGGACCCGGCCGGTTGCAGGGCGTCGCCCAGCTGGCTGCGGACGTCCGTGCCCGCCGTCGTGCCCTTGGCGAGCGGGCCGCGTGAACCCGAGGTGGGCTCGGCGACGTACGGGAAGTACTTCTCGAAGCCCTTGTCGTTCTGGTCCACCGCGTCGCCCAAGTCGTTCTTGGAGCCGACCAGTTCGCCCTCCATGACCTGCAGTGCCTCGTCGACCACGTCGTCGGTGAGCCGGCGCCCGTTCGGGAAGCCCGCGTTGTCGCCGTCGAGGACGCCGAGCCGCTTGGGGTGCATGGCCGGCTTGATGGAGGTGTTCAGGCGCAGTTCCTCCGAAGGGCGCACGTTCGGGGGCTGGTTGAGGCCCTTGACGCCCTTCAGGAACACGTCGACCAGGTCGTTGCGCGGCTCGCTCGGCGCCTTGATCTTGTAGATCGACTCGATGAGCTTCGGCAGTTCGGGGTGGGTGACGTTCTTCAGGAACTGGGCGTCGTACGCGGGCTGCGAGGCGTTGAACCTGTCCTTGTCCTTCTGTGGGTTCACCACCTCGTTGACCAGGGGGTTGCCCAGGCGGGAGACCTGTGTGTAGTAGCCCTGCGCGTTGCGGCGCTGGGTGGTGGACCAGATGCCGACGACCGGCTGCCCCGCCGACTCCCGGATCAGGTCGTTCGGCACCTGCAGGGCGATGGTGTTGACGTTGTAGCCCTTCAGGGTGTCCCGGCCGACCTCGCTGAGGTTCCCGCCGTACAGCAGGTCGAAGACGCGCAGGTCCGCGAAGAACGGGTCGTCCGCCTGCCCGGCGAAGGTCGCGGCGCCGCCGGCCGTCTTGTACACGGCCTGCGCGCGCAGTTTGCCGTAGTCCGGCATGGACGCCTTGCCGACGTCCGACGGTGCCACCGGCACCTTGTCCGCGAGTCTGGTCCTGTACGCCTCGCGCCCGTGCTTCAGCCGGATCAGATCGATGTCGTACGTCTGCGTGACGTTGAGGTTGGGGTCGTCGAGGCTCTTCACGGCACCCGTGTTGTACAGGAACGTGTTGCCGTTCCTGGTGTGCGTCTTGAACGTGTAGCGGAACACCATGTCGTCCTGCGCGTCACCGTTGCTGTCGACATGGATGTCGTACTGGGCGTCGTCGGCGAAGGTGTAGAAGTTCGGCCCGCCCGCCGGCTCCTCGAACGGGATCCAGTTCGCCACGATCGTCGTCGTGTCGGGCTTGTCCGGGCTGACGAACGCGTACAGGTCGGTGTTGTCGTACTGCGGGGTCCCCGAGATCAGCGGGGCCTCCCGGTGGGAGGAGGCGGAGGCCGCCCCGGGTTCCAGCGTGGCGACGCCGGCGGCCGCGAGCCCTCCGACCGCCAGCGCACCGCACAGGAGCGCGGCCAGGCCCGTACGTCCCCCGTTGCTTCCGCAGAGGGGACTCCTGGAGAAGAGAGGTGTCATGCGTCCGTCCTCAGTGCCGAACTTGCCTTTGACGGACGGGTCTTCGGAGCGGGCCCGCCGGACGGATTGGTCGGACGGAGAAAATCCGCGGAAAAAACTTCGGGCCCGTCCCGACCCGCGTTTTCGGCCCGCTGATCCGTATCTCCCGCGGGAGGTGTGCCTACGTGCGGATGCGAGGGGTGCGCGGAAGGGCCGGCTGCGGCCACGGAGAGGGGGCCCGCATGCGGGCGGACGAGCTGCTGGTGCTCGTCGCGGGCGGCGACCAGAGGGCGTTCGAGGACCTGTACGCACTGGTGTCCGGGCCGGTGTACGGGCTCGTACGACGGGTGGTGCGTGACCCGGCACAGTCCGAGGAGGTCGCCCAGGAGGTGCTGCTGGAGACCTGGCGCTCGGCCGCCCGGTACGACCCCGGCCGGGGCAGCGCCCTGTCCTGGATCCTCACCCTCGCCCACCGCCGCGCCGTCGACCGGGTGCGCAGCGCCCGCGCGGCCGGCGAACGCGAGCAGCGGGAGGCCCTGCGCAGCGGGGAGCCCGCCTTCGACCAGGTCGCCGAGGAGGTCGAGGCCGGCATGGAACGCGAGTGGGTGCGCCGCTGCCTGCGCCGGCTCACGGACCTGCAGCGGCAGTCCGTGACCCTCGCCTACTACGACGGCTACACCTACCGTGAGGTGGCCGAGCGGCTCTCGCTGCCGCTCGGCACGGTCAAGACACGGATGCGCGACGGGCTCACCCGGCTCCGCGAATGCCTGGGAGGCGCCGCATGAGCATCCTCGGCAAGCTGCTGCGCCGCGAGGACCTGCACTCCCTCGCCGCGCCCTACGCTCTCGACGCCCTGGAACCCGGCGAGCGGCGCCGGTTCGAGAAACACCTGCAGGGCTGCGACCGGTGCGCCGCCGAGGTGCGGGAGCTGGCCGAGGACGCGGTGCGCCTCGCCTGGTCCACGGCCGCCCACGCGCCCCCCGACCTGCGCCGCCGCGTGCTGGCCGCCGTACGCACCATCCCGCAGGAGCAGGCCCGGACCCAGGCCCAGGCACCGGCCCGGGAGCGCACGCCCCAGCTGCCGCCGCACGTCTGGGGCACCCAGCCCCCGCCGGGACGCACCCGTACGCCCCGCACGCGCCCCCTGTTCGTGCCGTTCGCCACGGCCACCGCGGCGGCGGCCCTCGTCGTCGCCTCGCTCTTCGCCGTGCAGGCGCAGCGCACCGAGGACCGGCTCACCGCGGAGAAGGCCCGGGGACGTGAGATCGCCCACGTTCTGGCCGCGCCCGACGCCCGCGCCACCACCAGCAAGGACGCACGGGGCCGCGCGATCGGAGTGATCGCTTCCGCCTCGCAGGGAGAGGCGGTCGTCACCCTCAGCGGATACGGCAGCCCGCCCGCCGGCCGCGTCCGCCAGCTCTGGCTCATGCGCCCCCGGGCGCAACCGCGCTCCCTCGGGCTCCTCGCGGGCGACACGCCCTTGGTCGCGAGAGGTCTCGCCACCTCCTCGACGTCACTCGCCGTAACCGTCGAGCCTGACGGTGGCTCAGCCCAGCCCACCAGCCAGCCCATTGTCCAACTCACCCTGAAATCGGTCGGATTCGGAGAGTAGTCAACGTGGGATGGTCAACCTCCTTGCAGGGAAGGTGAATCCCGTGGACGCGATACACGCGTGCCCCCCTGGGGCGATAGGGTTACTCTGCCCGGGCCGGGTGGACTCGTACGGGTGGGGAGTGACATGGAGCAGATAACAGTGCGCAGCAGGGCCAGGGTCCCTGCGATCACCTGTGGCAGCAGCGCGACCAGTTCGCGCCTCGACCGCCATCTGTCGGTGCTGGCGGGTCCCGCCATACCGCAGCGCGAGACGGTCGAGGCGACCTCGCTGATGCGCGAGCTGACGGCGCGTGACACCGCACAGCAGCGCAGCGACCGGGGCAGGCGGGTCAGCCGCGTCTCCCTCTTCGCACCGCTGCGCCGGCTGCGCCGCTCGCTGTTCGGCGGTCACTGAGCGGCTGCCGGCCGGCTGCTGACCGGCCACCGAGCAGCCGCTGACCGGCCGTCGAGCCACCACCGAGCCGCCGCCGACCCGGCCACACGCGGCCCCTGGACCCCTTCCGGGTCGCCGGCGCTCAGGCCGCCACACCGTCCCGGCGCATCGCCGCGATCTCGTCGTCCGTCATCCCCACGGCACGCAGCAGCGCCCCGGTGTGCTGCCCGAGCGCGGGCACATCACCCATCCGTGCCTCGTCCCCGCCCGGCAGCGTGATGGGAGGCAGCAGCGCCTTCAGCGGCCCGACCGGCGAACCCACCTCACGCCACCGCTCCCGGGCCGCCAGCTGCGGATGCCCGGCCAGTTCGTGCAGATCACGCAGCCGGGCGCAGGCGATGCCGGCCTTCTCCAGCCGGGCCAGCGCCTCCTCGGCGTCCAGCGCGCCGAGCGCCCGCGCCACCAGCTCGTCCGTCTCCTCCCGGTTCGCGACCCGTGACGCGTTCGTCGCGTACGCCGGGTCCGTCCCCAGTTCCGGGCGGCCCATGACCTGTTCGGCCAGCCGCCGCCACTCCCGGTCGTTCTGCACGGACAGCAGCACCCGCCCGCCGTCCGCCGTCGGATAGGCGTCGTAGGGCGCGATGACGGCGTGCGCGAGGCCGGTGCGCGCCGGGGGCTCACCTCCATGCATCGCATGGTGCAGCGGATGCCCCAGCCACTCGGCGAGCGCCTCCAGCATCGACACCTCCACCGGCCCGCCCCGGCCCGTCGTCCCCCGCCGCACGAGGGCCGCCAGCACGCCCGAGAACGCGTACATGGCCGCCGCGATGTCCGCCGCCGGGACGCCCGCCTTCACCGGCTGCTCCGGCGTCCCGGTCACCGACACGAGCCCCGCCTCGCACTGCACGAGCATGTCGTACGCCCGCTTGTCCGCGTACGGCCCCGAGGAGCCGTACCCGGAGATGTCCACGGCGACCAGCCGCGGATGCGCCGCGCACAGCGTGGCCGCGTCGAGACCGAGCCGGGCCGCCGCCCCGTGGGCGAGGTTCTGCACGAACACGTCCGCGTCGGCGATCAGCCGCCGCACGGCATCCAGGCCGCGCGGGTCCTTCAGGTCCAGCGCCAGGGACTCCTTGCCGCGGTTGCACCACACGAAGTGCGAGGCGAGACCGCGGGCCGCCGTGTCGTAGCCGCGCGCGAAGTCGCCGCCGTCGACGCGCTCCACCTTGATGACCCTGGCTCCCAGGTCGGCGAGCTGCCGGGTCGCGAAGGGCGCGGACACGGCTTGTTCGACGGCGACGACGGTGATGCCCGCAAGAGGCAGGGGCTGGCTGTCCATGGGCTGTTCCATGACCGGATCATGGCCCGTGACCGGCGGGTTTGTCAGCAGCCCGTCAGCGGCCACCCCGGCCGTACCGGCGCACGGCGAGCGGCAGGAACACCGCGGTCAGGACCAGGCACCAGGCCAGCGATCCGGCCACCGGGTGCGCCACCGGCCAGGCGGAGTCGCGCGGGGCCGTCGCGTTGCCGAACAGGTCCCGCAGGGCGGTCGTCACCGCGCTGATCGGGTTCCACTCGGCGAGGGTGCGCAGCCAGCCCGGCAGGTTGCCGGTGGGGATGTAGGCGTCGGACAGCAGCGGCAGCACGAAGGAGGAGGCCCCGAGCTGCCCGGCCGCGTCCTCGCTGCGGGTGAGCAGCCCCAGCCAGATCCCGGCGCAGGTGCAGGCGAACCGGAAGAACAGCAGCAGCCCCACCGCGCCGGCGGCGTCGATCGCGGACCCCTCGACCCGCCAGCCCACCGCGAGCCCCACGAGCAGCAGGGGCACGGTCCCCGCGGCCGTCACGACGAGGTCCGCGAGCGCCTGCCCGAGCGGTACCGCGGCCCGGCTCACCGGCATCGTGCGGAACCGGTCCATCACGCCCCGGTGGGTGTCCGCGGCGGCCTGGAACATGCCGGTCATCAGCCCGCCCGCGGCGGTCGCGACCAGCAGCCCCGGCACCAGGAAGGACCGGTACTCGCGGCCGGGCATGGCCAGCGCGCTGCCGAACACATAGCCGAAGAAGAGCAGCATGTTGACCGGCATCATCTGGGTGAGGATCGCCAGCCCCGGACTGTTGCGGACCCGGCGCAGCTGCCGGCCGGTCATCGCCAGTCCGTCGTGCGTCAACGCGGGCACACTCATGCGGCAAGCTCCTTGGTCCGCGTCGACTCTCCGGTGAGCTGGAGGAAGACGTCGTCGAGGGTGGGCGGGCGCAGGCTCACGTCGAACAACGGCACGCCCGCCGCGTCGAGTTCGCGCACCAGGCGGGGGAGCGTCAGGGTGGAGTCGGTGGTGACGGCGCCGACGGCGTTGCGCTCGCGGTCGAACACGGGCTCGCGGCCCGTGAGCCGGTCCAGTACGGCCGCCGCCTTCGGCAGGGCGTCGCCGTCGGTGACCACGGCCTCCGCGTAGGACCCGATGAGCGCCTTGAGCTCGGCGGGCGAGCCGGTGTGCGCGACCCGGCCCCGGTCCACCAGGGCGATGTCGTCCGCGAGCTGGTCCGCCTCCTCCAGGTACTGGGTGGTCAGCAGCACGGTCGTACCGTCCGCCTGCAGCGCGCGCACCGCCTGCCAGATGCGGGCGCGGCTGGCCGGGTCGAGTCCGGTGGTCGGCTCGTCGAGGAACAGTACGTCGGGGCGGCGGACGAGGCTCGCCGCGAGGTCCAGCCGGCGCCGCATGCCGCCGGAGTAGGTCGAGGCCTTGCGGCCGGCGGCCTCGGCCAGTCCGAAGCGCTCCAGCAGCTCGTCCGCCCGTGCGGCCGGCCCGCGCACCCGGTGCAGCCGGGCGAACAGCCGGAGGTTCTCCCGGCCGGTGAGGTCGCCGTCGACCGAGGCGTACTGCCCGGTCACGGCGATACGGCGGCGCACGGCGTCCGCCTCGCGGACGAGATCGTGCCCGGCGACCCGCGCCGAGCCGGCGTCCGGCCGCAGCAGCGTGGTCAGCAGCCGCACGGCCGTGGTCTTCCCCGCACCGTTGGGCCCGAGCAGCCCGCAGACCGAGCCCTCGGCCACGGCCAG
The DNA here is from genome assembly GCF_040298985.1 of Streptomyces sp. NPDC001093. NCBI lineage: Bacteria > Bacillati > Actinomycetota > Actinomycetes > Kitasatosporales > Streptomycetaceae > Streptomyces > Streptomyces sp. NPDC001093. The sequence goes on from NZ_JBEPBF010000008.1 coordinate 10,773, forward strand.
ATCGAGCCCGTGCAGGGCGTGCACAGCGCCGAAGCGCTTCTCCAGCCCCTCACTAAGTACAGCGTACGTAGTTGTCATGCCGCGACCCTACCGCACTACGTACGCTGTACGGAACTAGGATGGTGGCCGAGGTGATGACCGATGGCAGTCCGAGGGGCCGTCCCCGAAGTGATCTGGGCGCGCCCCGAGCGCACCGGCCGGGGTCCGAAGCCGGCGTACACCCGCGACGACATCGCGGCGGCCGCCGTCCGGATCGCCGACGAGCGGGGACTCGACGCGGTGTCGATGCGGCATGTCGCGGGCGAGGTGGGCTGCGGCACGATGTCGCTGTACAACTACGTCCCCCGCAAGGAGGACCTGTACGAGCTGATGATGGACGCGGTCAGCGCGGAACACGTCCCGTGGGAGCCGAGCGGCGACTGGCGGGCCGACATGCTCCGGGTGGCCCGGGACACGCGGTCGCTGATGCGCCGCCATCCCTGGGTTCCGCGGCTGATGTCCCCGGTGTACGGCTTCAGCCCGCACGCCCTGCGGTACCTGGAGCACTGCCTGGCCTGCCTGGATCCGCTGGAGGCGTCGTACGGCACCAAGCTGGAGCTCATCGCGATGCTGAACGGCGTCGTGACGGCCTACGTCCGCAGTGAACTCGACACGGCCGAGCGGGTCCGGGCACTGCCGTGGTCGGAGGACGAGGAGAACGCGGTGCGGATCGCCTATCTCGGGCGGCAGGTGGCCTCGGGTGCGTATCCGAGGATGGCGGCGGCGTTCGCGGAGGACGCGGGGCCGATCGACCTGGAGGCGGTGTTCGAGCGGGCGTTGGGGAGGGTGCTCGACGGCTTCGACCCCGGATGCGCCGGCGGGTGAACCGCGGACGACTCGGCTCGCGCCCGGATCGAGGACGTCGCACGGCCGGACGCGCTCCCAAGCCCCGCTAGATCAGCGCGAACTGGCCCTCCGGGCCCTCCTCGTGGTGGTCCAGGACCGAGGCGGGGCGGCGGGAGGACTCCGGGGCCGGGAGGACGCCCGCCTCCCGGAGGCCGGTCGCCGTGATGGAGGTCGTCACCTTCAACTCGGCGCGCTGCGGCCCCAGTTCCGCCAGCAGGGCCAGGACCGTGATCAGTTCCAGCAGTTCCGACGTCCAGGTCTGCGGCCAGCCGGGCGGGCGGATCGCGGCCAGGGTGCCGGGTTCGGCCGGTGCCGTACGGGCGGTGAACCAGGACTCCAGGACCCGGACCCCGGCCACCTCGTAGTCCCAGGCCTCCGGTGGTACGGGGGAGATGCGGCCCTCGTCGACGTGGAGGGTCTCGTCGTCGGCGTCGTAGAGAAGAGCGACGGGCCGGGCCGGCAGGGGTGCGCGGACGTAGGGGCGGCGGCCGCCCGGCAGCTTGGGGCGTTCGCCGTCACGGCGCATCAGCCACAGCATGCGGCGGCCCAGTTCGACCCCGGTCGACCACAGGTCCGGGTCGTCGGTGAGCGGGACGGTCAGCGCGGGAGTGGTGGCCGCCAGGATCCAGGAGAGGACGTCGACCGGAGTGGGGGACTCGCCCAGGCGGGCGGCGAGGTGGGCCGTGAGGCCCGGCGCGAGGTTCGGTTCCCTGCCGCCGGGGCGGCGGTACAGCGGGCGGACGCGGCCGGTGCGGAGGGAGGGCAGCAGCGAGGTCGCCAGGAGCGGGCCGGCCTCGTCCCCCGTCTCCACCGTGAAGACCTGGTGCGCGTCCGCCACCCGCCACAACTCCGGGCGCGCGGCGTCGATCAGCCGGTGGTCCGGGATCAGCCACTGCGCGTCGAAGGGCGCCGCCAGGACGCGGACCGGCTCGGCGCAGGGGCCCTCGGCGCGGGCCAGCCGCTCGGTACCGGTGGCCTGGCCCGGGAGTTGGCCCACCGCGGAGTTCGGCGTGCGGGCCCGGGTCGGCTCGAAGAGGGCCTCGCGGTCCGGTCCCTCGGCCTTGAGCAGGGCCTCCCAGCGGGCCTTCAGGGAGCCGGGATCGGGTGCCGTCGGCCAGGTGCGGCCGGGCCGCAGCGGTGCGACGGACCACGGCATGAGGTCCGCCAGCAGCGGAGCGTCGTCGTGCGTCACGCAGGGCATGGTACGGCCTGTCCCCGGCCCGGTATCAGGTCGCGTCCAGGGTGACCGTGAACGAGAACCGGTCCCCCCGGTACTGGATCACCGCCACATCCAGCACCCTCCCACCGCTGTCATACGTCACCCCCGTGTAGTGCAGGATCGGACTGAGCAGCGGCACCTGCAGCAGCCGGGCGGTCTCCGGGTCCGCGAGCCGCGCCTCCACCGTGTCCGTGATGCGGCTGATGTCCGCCCCGACCACGTCCCGCAGCACCTTCGTCATCGGCCAGCGGACCAGGTCCTCCAGGTCGATGCGCGCGGCGAGTCCGGGGCGGACGTGGTTGACGGCGTGGTTGGTCGGCTCGCCGGTCTTCTCGTCGCTGCGGAGGCGGTGGTACGTCATCACCTCCGCGAGGTCCGGGAAGTACTCGGTGACACCGGCCGGCACCGGTGTCATGCCGTGGTCCAGCAGCTCGGTGGTCATCCCGGACTGCTGGGCCACGATCGCGTCCACCGAGCCCAGCAGCCGGACGGGCGCGCCCCGCCGGACGCCGGGCTCGATGAACGTGCCGCGCCGACGGTGACGGCTGATCAGCCCCTCGTCCTCCAGCTCCTTCAGCGCCTGCCGCATGGTCAGCACGCTCACGCCGTAGTGCTCCGCCAGCTGCTCCTCGGTGGGCAGCCGCAGCGGGTCCTCGGGAGAGCGGCCGAGTATCGAGGCGCGCAGCGACTGCGACACCTGGTACCACAGCGGCAGCTTGCGGTTCAGGACGATCGAATCCGGGGCGAAGGAGGTCACTCGGCTATCCGTACCTGTCGATGAACGTCAGGCGCAACAGAGGCGTCATGCGCGGAAGTGGCGCTCGAGCCCCTGCCACACGTCGTCGTAGCGCTGCTGGAGGTGGTCGGCTCCGGCCGCGTGCGGGGTGAGGGTCACCGGCCAGCGGGTCTCGAACATGAAGGCCAGACCGTCGTCGATCCTCTGCGGCCTGAGCTCGGCCGCGCTGGCCCGGTCGAAGGTCTCCCGGTCCGGGCCGTGCGCCGACATCATGTTGTGCAGCGAGCCGCCGCCGGGCACGAAGCCCTCCGCCTTGGCGTCGTACGCGCCCTCGATCAGGCCCATGTACTCGCTCATCACGTTCCGGTGGAAGTACGGCGGCCGGAAGGTGTCCTCGCCCACCAGCCAGCGCGGGGCGAAGACGACGAAATCGACGCCGGCCAGGCCCGGGGTGTCCGACGGGGAGGTCAGGACCGTGAAGATCGAGGGGTCCGGGTGGTCGTAGGAGATGGTGCCGATCACATTGAAACGGCGCAGGTCATAGACGTACGGCACATGGTTGCCATGCCAGGCGACCACATCGAGCGGGGAGTGGTCGTAGGTGGCCGTCCAGAGGTTGCCGCAGAACTTGTTCACCACCTCCACCGGGCCCGCCACGTCCTCGTACGCGGCGACCGGTGCCTGGAAGTCCCGGGCGTTGGCGAGGCCGTTGGCGCCGATCGGGCCGAGGTCGGGCAGCTGGAAGGGCGCGCCGTAGTTCTCGCACACATAACCCCGCGCGGTCGGGCTCTGCCCGCCATCGGACGCAGTGTCCAGCAGCTCCACACGGAAGCGCACCCCACGGGGAATCAGCGCCACCTGTGCCGGCTCCACGGCGAGGCGGCCGAACTCGGTGTGCAGGAGCAGCCCGCCGCGCTCCGGGACGATGAGCAGTTCCCCGTCGGCGTCACTGAACACGCGCTCCATGGAGGCGTTCGCGTGGTACAGGTGCACGGCCATGCCGGTGCGCTGGGTGGCGTCGCCGTTGCCGCCGAGCGTCCACAGGCCGGCGAGGAAGTCGGTGCCGGCCGGCGGCTCGGGCAGCGGGTTCCAGCGCAGCCGGTTGGGGTCGGGCACGGTCTCGGTGAAGGGGGCCGTGCGGAGCGCGCCGTTGCCGGCGCGGGTGAACGCCGGGTGCGCGGCCGAGGGGCGGATGCGGTAGAGCCACGAGCGGCGGTTGTGCGCCCTCGGCTCGGTGAAGGCCGTACCGCTCAGCTGCTCCGCGTACAGCCCGAGCGGCGCGCGCTGCGGCGAGTTGCGGCCCTCGGGCAGGGCGCCCGGCACGGCCTCCGAGGTGTGTTCGTTGCCGAACCCGGTCAGATACGACAGTCCCGCGGCGGTCTTCCGCGCGTCCCCGCTCATGATCGCTCCCTTGCGCTCCTGATCGCGCTGTTGATCGCGCTCCCGATTCCTATGCAACACCGTAGGAATAGGTGGGGGCGGGCGCAAGAGGGCCGCGGCACTCCGTCGGCGAGCCGACCGCGCGTACTCCGTCAGGGGGACCCCGTGGGGCGGACGGAACCAGACTTCAGGCGGATTCGGGGGACCGGAGGGTTGTTCTACTCTCCAGGCATGCCGAGGACGTCATGGATCCGCAGGACGCTCGCCGCGCTCGCGGCGGGCGTCCTGCTGCCGCTCGGCGCGGCGGCCTGCGCGTCCGGGCACACCCACGACGGCACGGTCTCGCCCTCGCCGGTCGGCAAGGTCCTGGACGACACCGACTCCACCGGACGGCATCTGCGCGAGGTCGGCAGGAAGGGCGCACCGCAGGTCGGTGTCGAGGTGACCCCGGACTCCGGCGGCGGCTGGGACGTCCGGCTGACGTTCCACCGCTTCCGCTGCTCCGCACCCGGTGCCGGGCCGGCGGCGGTCGGCGGGCGCGGGCTCGTGTACCTCTTCGTCGACGGCCGCGGGATCACCCGGCTGCGCTCCCGCGAGTACCACCTGCCCGACGGTCTCGTCCCGCACGGCACCCACCATGTCACCGCCCGCCTGTACGCCGACGACGGCACGGTGTGGGCCGTACACGGAATGCCGGTGCAGAGCAGCGCCGACATAACGGTGTCGGACGCGCGGACGGCGTCGGGCGAGCGACCGGGCGGCGCGGCCGCCCCGGCCGCCGGGAAGTGAGTGCACCGGCCACTCTTCTCCGTACGGGAGGGCGAGGTTCACCGGATCCCGGCGGAGAGGCATCATGAAGCCCGTGCCCCACGCGACATCGCTCCGCCGCGCGCCCGTCCAGCGGCGCAGTGCCGAACGGCTGACCAGGATCCTCGACGCCTGCGCCGAACTCCTCGACGAGGTCGGCTACGACGACCTGAGCACCCGCGCGGTCGCCCTGCGCGCCGGTGTGCCCATCGGCTCCGTCTACCGCTTCTTCGGCAACAAGCGGCAGATGGCCGACGCCCTGGCCCAGCGCAACCTGGAGCGGTACACCGAGCGGGTGACCGAGCGGCTGAAGAAGACCGACAGGGGCGACTGGCGGGCCGCGATGGACGCCGTCCTGGACGAGTACCTGGCCATGAAGCGCACCGCACCCGGCTTCTCCCTGGTCGACTTCGGCAACCAGATACCGGTCGGCGCCCGCCACGCCGAGCCCAACACCCGCGTCGCCGACCGCCTCACCGACCTGCTCTCCGGCTATCTCGGCCGTACCCCCGACGACGACCTGCGCCGGGTCTTCCTGGTCGCCGTGGAGAGCGCCGACGCCCTGGTCCAGCTGGCCTTCCGGACCGACCCGGACGGTGACGAGGCGATCATCGCCGAGACCCGGGAGCTGCTGCGGGCGTATCTGGCCCGCGTCCTCGACTGACCTTCGGCGGTCATCGTTCACGTGAAGAGACCTCCCCTCCATGCATACCGGTCGGTATGCTCACCCCGAGCCACTCCGCGCTCGCCCGGCACCGCCGCCGACCTCCGGGAGGACCCGTGTCCCGCACCGCCCTGCGAATCTGCCCCCTGTGCGAGGCCACCTGCGGGCTGACCCTCACCATCGAGGGCACCCGTGTCACCGGCGCCCGCGGTGACCGCGAGGACGTCTTCAGCAAGGGCTTCATCTGCCCCAAGGGCGCCTCCTTCGGGGCCGTCGACTCCGACCCCGACCGGCTGCGCGGCCCGCTCGTGCGCCGGGACGGCGAATTGTGCGAGGCCACCTGGGAGGAGGCCTTCGACGCGGTCGCCGCAGGGCTCCGCCCCGTCGTGGAGACCCACGGCGCGGACTCCGTCGGCGTGGTCCTCGGCAACCCCAACGTGCACACCGTGGCCGGCGCCCTCTACCCGCCGGTCCTCCTCGCCGGACTGCGCACCCGCAGCCTGTTCACCGCCTCCACGGTCGACCAGATGCCCAAGCACGTCTCCAGCGGGCTGCTCTTCGGCGACGCGAACGCCATCCCCGTGCCGGACCTGGACCACACCGACCACCTGCTGCTCATCGGCGCCAACCCGCTGGAGTCCAACGGCAGTCTGTGCACCGCCCCCGACTTCCCGGGCAAGCTCAAGGCGCTCAAGGCCCGCGGCGGCCGGCTGACCGTGGTGGACCCGCGCCGCACCCGTACCGCGCGGCTCGCCGACCGGCACCTGGCGATCCGCCCCGGCACCGACGCCCTGCTGCTCGCGGCCATGGCGCACACCCTCTTCGCGGAGGACCTGGCCGGCCTCGCCGACCTCGCCCCGCACGTCCAGGGCCTCGACGAACTCCGGGAGGCCATACGGGACTTCACTCCCGAGGCCGTGGCCGAGGCCTGTGACATCGACGCGCCGACCATCCGTACCCTCGCCCGCGAACTCGCCGCCGCCCCCACCGCCGCCGTCTACGCCCGCATCGGCAGCTGCACCGTCCCGCACGGCACCCTGGCCAGCTGGCTGGTGGACGTCCTCAACATCCTCACCGGCAACCTGGACCGGCCCGGCGGCGCCCTCTTCCCGCAGGCCGCCACCGACAGGACGCCCCGCCCGGCCGGTCCGGGCCGCGGTTTCACGCTCGGCCGCTGGCACTCCCGGGTACGGCAACTGCCCGAGGCCAAGGGAGAGTTGCCGCTCTCCGCGCTCGCCGAGGAGATCGACACCGCGACCGACGAGGGCGAGCCGGTCCGTGCGCTGATCGTCGTGGCCGCCAACCCGGTGCTGTCCGCGCCCGACGGCGACCGCCTCGACAAGGCCCTGGACTCCCTCGACTTCATGGTCAGCGTCGACCCGTACCTGAACGAGACCTCCCGCCACGCCCACGTCGTGCTGCCCCCGCCCCCGCCCTCGCAGAGCCCGCACCACGACTTCGCCTTCAACACCCTCGCCGTGCGCAACCAGGTCCGCTACACCCGCCCCGCGGTCCCGCTGGAGCCCGGCCGCATGGCCGAGAGCGAGATCCTCGCCCGGCTGATCCTCGCGGTCACCGGCATGCACGGCGCCGACCCGGCCGCCGTGGACGCGATGGTCGTCGACCAGACCCTCGGCAAGGCCGTCCAGGAGAAGCACTCGCCGGTGTACGGCCGTGACCCGAAGGAACTCGCCGGGCAGCTCACCGGAGAGACCGGCCCCGAGCGGCGGCTGGACATGATGCTCCGCCTCGGCCCGTACGGCGACGGCTTCGGCGTACGGCCCGACGGGCTGACCCTGGCCGGGCTGCTCGCCCGACCGCACGGCATCGACCTCGGCCCGCTGCGCCCGCGTCTGCCGCAGCCGCTCAGGACCCGCAGCGGCAAGGTCGAACTGCTGCCCGAGCCGATCGCCGCCGACCTGCCCCGGCTGCGCCAGGCCCTGCGCGAGCGGCCCGAAGGCCTCGTCCTCGTCGGCCGCCGCCACCTTCGCTCCAACAACAGCTGGATGCACAACGTGCCCGCCCTCACCGGCGGCTCCAACCGCTGCACCCTGCACATCCACCCCGAGGACGCGGCCCGGCTCGGCGTCCGGGACGGGGCGGACGTGCGCGTGCGGGGCGCCGGGGGAGAGGTGGTGGCACCGGCCGAGGTCACCGACGCCGTACGACCCGGGGTCGTGAGCCTGCCGCACGGCTGGGGCCACGACCGTCCCGGCACCCGCCTCGGCCACGCCGCCACCGCCCCCGGCGTCAACGTCAACCAGCTCCTCGACGGCAGCCTGCTGGACCCGCTCTCGGGCAACGCGGTGCTCAACGGCGTACCCGTCGAACTCGCCGCAAGCCTGTGACCCGCCCTCTCTGGACGTTCGCGTTGCGCCACACGAGCGAAATCTGACGGCACGCCGGGTGTCGATGCGTCAGTAGTGGTGGACATCGAGCACAGTCCCATCGAAAGAACGATTTGTATGAAAATCGTCTGACTCGGAGGAATGTGCATGCCCACCACAACCTCACCACGTGCCTTCCGCTCCCGTGCCGGCGCCACCGTCGTCCTCACCGCCCTCGCCGCGGCGGGTGCGTCGTGGGTGGCGCCGACCGCTGCGGCCCAAGGGGAGAACGGCGACATCAGGGTGCACAGCGTGGGCGTTCCCTACGGTGTGACGAAGGACGAGCCGACGGTCTGCAGGTTCTACCTGGACGCCGTCAACTTCGACATCCTGCCCAACATCCCCTACATCATCCAGGCCCAGCCCCCCCTGCCCAGCGCCGCCACCGTCACCGGCGTCATCCAGCTCGCCGGCGGCGCCGGACACACCGACGCGATCGGCCTGACCGACGGCCAGTACAAGCTCACCTGGGTCGCGGCGGGTGCCGTCAAGGAGAAGCTCTTCCGCGTCAACTGCCATGACCGGCACGAGGAGGGGCACGACGAGGGGCACGGTCCGAACGGGCAGATCGAGGACCACCGCGACCACGACCACAGGGACCAGGACGGCCCGGGCTGGGGCAGGAGGGACGACTTCGATCCGCCGAGGGGCGGTGTGCACGCGGGCGGCGGCGGACTCATGGACACGGCCGCCGCGTACTCGCCCGTGGCCGCCGCGGGTGCCGTGGGTCTGATCGCGGTCGCCGGTGGCGTGTACGTCCGCCGGAACCGCCGCCGGCCTCATGGCGCCGCGTAGACGGAGAAGAAGGCCCTGGTACCGGACCCGCGCCTACCGCCTCTCCAGGACCGCCCTGCTGGTGGCCGTCCTGGTGACGGTGGGCGGCCGGTGCGGGGGCGGGCACGCCGGCCCCGGCCGGTCGGGCGACCCGGACGCGGTGGCGGCCGCCGGCGGACCGGGCGGCAGCGGGAAGGCGTCCTGCGAGCCCCCTGCCGGGCCCCCGCCCGGCCCGCTGCCCCGGTCCCGGCCGACGTCCTTGCGCATCCCCTCGCTGGGCATCGACGCACCGATCACGGCCATCGGGCTCGACAAGGAGCGACAGCTGGAGACCCCGCCCGTGGACAAGCCCAAGCTGATCGGCTGGTACGAGGGCGGCCCCACGCCGGGCGAGTCCGGCACCGCGATCGCCGTCGGCCACCGGGACACCAGGACCGGCCCCGCCGTCTTCGCCGCGCTCGCCCAGGTGAAACCCTGCCAGGTCATCGAGGTCGGCCGCGCCGACGGCCGTACCGCCGTCTACACCGTGGACGGGATGAAGGTCTTCGACAAGGCGGGCTTTCCGGACAAGCAGGTCTACGCGCCGACCGACCGACCGGAACTCCGCCTGCTGACCTGCGGCGGCTTCTACAGCCGGCGCACGGGCTACACCAGCAACGCGGTGGTCTTCGCGCACCTGACCGCGACCAGGTGACGGGACGGGCCGTGCGATGTCTTCCCCCCGCCCGCCACTTTCCGTTAACTTCCGTGACCGACAGGCCCCGTTCGACCCGCGGGGTCTTCGGACCACGGAGCAGCGGCGCTCCGGACAGCCCCCGAGGGCGGCACGCATGACACGCGCCATCGCACTGCACGACGTGAGCAAGGCCTACGCACGCGGCCCGCGCGTGGTCGACGGGCTCTCGCTGGACATCGCGCCCGGCGAGTTCCTGGTCCTGCTCGGCCCGTCCGGCTGCGGCAAGTCCACCGTGCTGCGGATGATCGCCGGCCTGGAGGACATCGACGCGGGCGAGCTGCTGCTCGACGGTGAGTACGCCAACCACTGGCAGCCCTCCGAGCGGGGCATGGCCATGGTCTTCCAGAACTTCGCCCTCTATCCGAACATGTCCGGCCGCGACAACATCGGCTTCCCGCTGCGCATCGAGGCCCCCGGCGCCGACCCCGCCCCGCGCGTCTCGGCCACCGCCCGCATGCTGGGCATCGAGGACCTGCTCGACCGCTTCCCCAGCCAGCTCTCCGGCGGCGAGCGGCAGCGCGTCGCCATGGGCCGGGCCATCGCCCGCCACCCCTCCGCCTTCCTGATGGACGAGCCGCTGTCCAACCTCGACGCCAAGCTGCGCAACCACCTGCGCGCCGAAATATCCCAGCTCACCCGCGAGTTGGGGGTGACCACGGTGTACGTCACCCACGACCAGGCCGAGGCGATGTCCCTCGGCGACCGGGTCGCCGTGCTGCGCGGGGGAGTGCTCCAGCAGGTCGGCACCCCGCGCCAGGTCTACGCACTGCCCCGCAACGTCTTCATCGCCGCCTTCATCGGCACCCCGCGCATCAACCTGCTGCGCGGCCTGGTGCGCGCCCCGCTGGACGGCGCCATGACCATCAGCCTCGGCAAACAGGCCCTCCGGCTGCCCGAACCGCTCTGTCTGGACCACCAGTTGCTGCGCGTGCAGCAGGGCCGCGAGGTCATCGTGGGACTGCGCTCGGAGGCGGTGCGCATCGCCAGGCACAGCTCCGCCCGGCCGGGGGAGGTGGCCATCACCGGTCTGGTGGAGCACGTGGAGTTCCAGGGGCACGAGATCCTCGTCCACTTCAACACCGGCTCCCGCCCCGCCGTCGTACCCGAACTGGAGGCCCCGCGCCCCGCCGCCCGGCCGGCGCGACGGCGGCGCAGGGAAGGCGCGACCGTGCTGGACCGGCTGCGGGAACGGGCCGGTTCACGGCGCGCCGGGCCGGTGGTGGTGCTCGAACACCCCGGGGACACCGCGCCCGAACCCGCGCCGCCGGAGGGCCGGCTCCCCGGCGACCTGGTGGTGCGCACCACCCCGGACCTCCGGCTGCACCACGGCATGCAGGTCCCGCTCCTCGTCGACCTCGCCCATCTCTTCGTCTTCGACCAGCAGGGCGACCGCATCTGCCCGTCCCCCGACCGGCTGCCCGACCTGGACGAGTGAGCTGCCCCACCTGCACGAGTGAGCATCGGCCGCCCCGGCGATGATGTCCTGGTACGTCTGGCGCCAAAAAACTAACGTCGCTAGTTTGTGTGCCGGACGACCCAGACCCGCCGGGAGGCAGCAGCATGAAGGCACACGACGGCCTGTACATCGACGGCGCCTGGCGCCCCGCCGAGAACACGGAAGTCATCGAGGTCGTGAACCCGGCCGACGAGCAGGTCATCGCCAGGGTCCCGGCGGGCGGTGCCCTCGATGTCGACACCGCCGTGCGCTCGGCCCGCGCCGCCCTGCCCGCCTGGGCCGCCACGCCGCCGGCCGAGCGTGCCGCGCGCCTCACCGCCCTCCGCGACGTCCTCGTGGCCCGCAAGGACGAGATCGCCGAGACGGTCACCGCCGAGCTGGGCGCCCCGCCGCAGTTCTCGCAGGCCGTGCACGCGGCCGTGCCGATCGCCGTCGCCGGTTCCTACGCCGAACTGGCCGCGACCCACTCCTTCGAGGAGAAGGTCGGCAACTCCACCGTGCTGCACGAGCCCGTCGGGGTGGTCGGCGCGATCACCCCCTGGAACTACCCGCTGCACCAGATCGTCGCCAAGGTCGCCCCGGCGCTCGCCGCGGGCTGCACGATCGTCCTCAAGCCCGCCGAGGACACCCCGCTCACCGCCCAGCTGTTCGCCGAGGCCGTCCACGAGGCGGGCGTGCCGGCCGGTGTGTTCAACCTGGTCACCGGCCTCGGCCCGGTCGCAGGCCAGGCCCTCGCCGAGCACCCCGGCGTGGACCTGGTCTCCTTCACCGGCTCCACCGCGGTCGGCAGGCAGATCGGCGCGGTCGCCGGCGCGGCCGTCAAGAGGGTGGCCCTCGAACTCGGCGGCAAGTCCGCCAACGTCATCCTGCCGAGCGCCGACCTCGCCAAGGCGGTGAACGTCGGCGTGGCCAACGTGATGTCCAACTCCGGACAGACCTGCAGCGCCTGGACCCGCATGCTGGTCCACCGCGACCGGTACGACGAGGCCGTCGAGCTGGCCGCCGCTGCGGCCGCCAGGTACGGCGACCGGATCGGCCCGTTGGTCAGCGCCAAGCAGCAGGCGCGGGTGCGCGGCTACATCGAGAAGGGCGTCGCCGAGGGCGCCCGCCTGGTCGCCGGCGGCCCCGAATCCCCGCAGGAGAAGGGCTACTTCATCAGCCCCACGGTCTTCGCGGACGTGACCCCGGAGATGACCGTCGCCCAGGAGGAGATCTTCGGCCCGGTCCTGTCGATTCTGTCGTACGACGACGAGGAGGACGCCCTGCGCATCGCCAACGGCACGGTGTACGGCCTCGCCGGCGCCGTCTGGGCGGGCGACGAGGCCGAGGCGGTGGCCTTCGCCCGGCGCATGGACACCGGCCAGGTCGACATCAACGGCGGCCGGTTCAACCCCCTCGCCCCCTTCGGCGGCTACAAGCAGTCCGGAGTCGGCCGGGAACTCGGGGCGCACGGACTCACCGAGTACCTCCAGACCAAGTCCCTCCAGTTCTAAGGAAGTACGCGAGCCATGGCCGTACGAGCCGCCGTCCTGCCCGCCATCGGCGCACCCCTGGAGATCACCGGCATCGAGCTGCCCGACCCGGGTCCCGGACAGGTCCGGGTCCGCCTCGCCGCCGCCGGTGTCTGCCACTCCGACCTGTCCCTGTCCAACGGCACCATGCGCGTCCCGGTCCCGGCCGTCCTCGGCCACGAGGGCGCCGGCACGGTCGTGGCCGTGGGCGAGGGCGTCGCCCGTGTCGCCGAGGGCGACCCCGTGGTCCTCAACTGGGCTCCGTCCTGCGGGAGTTGCCACGCCTGCACGCTGGGCGAGGTCTGGCTGTGCGCCAACGCCCTGAACGGCGCCGCCGACGTCCATGCCCGCACCGCCGACGGCACCGACCTGCACCCCGGCCTCAACGTGGCCGCGTTCGCCGAGGAGACGGTCGTCTCCGCGTCCTGCGTGCTGCCCCTCCCGGAGGGCGTGCCGCTGGTGGACGCCGCCCTCCTCGGCTGCGCCGTCCTCACCGGCTACGGCGCCGTCCACCACTCGGCGAAGGTCCGCCCGGGCGAGACGGTGGCCGTCTTCGGCGCGGGCGGGGTCGGCCTCGCCACCCTCCAGTCGGCGCGCATCGCGGGCGCGTCCAGGATCATCGCCGTGGACGTCTCCCCGGCGAAGGAGGAGCTGGCCCGCGCGGCCGGCGCCACCGACTTCGTCCTCGCCTCCGAGAACACCCCCCGTGAGATCCGCGCCCTCACCGGCAGGCAGGGCGTCGACGTCGCGGTCGAGTGCGTGGGCCGCGCGGTGTCGATCCGCGCCGCCTGGGACTCCACCCGCCGGGGCGGCCGTACGACGGTCGTCGGCATCGGCGGCAAGGACCAGGAGGTCACCTTCAACGCGCTGGAGATCTTCCACTGGGGCCGCACCCTGTCGGGCTGTGTGTACGGCAACACCGACCCCGCCCGCGACATCCCGGTGCTCGCCGAGCACGTGCGGGAGGGCCGTCTGGACCTCTCCGCGCTGGTGACGGAGCGCATCGCCCTGGAGGGCATCCCGGCCGCCTTCGAGAACATGCTCGCGGGCAAGGGCGGCCGGGCGCTGGTGGTGTTCTGAGGGTCAGGTGACCTTCTCGGGTCGCGGCTCCGCACCGGCCGCGACCCGGACCGTCCGGCCACCACGGGCCCGGGACCGCGACACCGCCACGCCCGCGAGACACAGCACACCGCCGCCCAGCGTGAGCGCGCCCGGCACCTCGCCGAGCACCAGCCACGACATCAGCACCACCAGTGCGGGCACGGCGTACGTCGTCACGCCCATCCGGCTGGCGGTCGTGCGGGCCAGGGCGTAGGCCCAGGTGGTGAAGGCGAGGGCGGTCGGGAAGACGCCGAGGTAGACCATGTTCAGGGTCGCCGACGCGGGTGCGTGCGCGACCTCGTGCACCAGCTGCCCGGCGAACGGCAGACAGGCCACCGCTCCGACCAGGCACCCGAACGTCGTCACCTGCAGGGCACTGGCGTGCCCCAGGGCCGGCTTCTGCGCGACGACGCCGGAGGCGTACGCCACGGCGGCGAGGAGGCACAGCACCACGCCGAGCAGCGAGTTGCCGCCGCCGCCCGACATCGACAGCCCCACGGTCACCGCGCCCGTGAACGACACGGCCATCCCGGCCAGCAGCCGCGGCGGCATCGGATCACCGAGCAGCCGGGCGCCGAGCAGGGCGATCAGCAGCGGGCCGACGTTCACGACGAGGGCGGCGGTACCGGCGTCCACCTGCTGCTCGCCCCAGTTCAGGACGGCCATGTAGAAGCCGAACCAGAGCAGCCCGGAGAGCAGGATGCCGCGCCAGGCGGCCCTGGGCGGCAGCCCCTCCCGGCGTACGGCCCATATGACACCCAGCGCAAGGGCCCCCGACGCCAGCCGCCCGAGGGCCAGCGCACCGGGGGAGTACTCCTGCCCCGCACTCCGGATCGCCACGAAGGCCGACGCCCAGAGGACGACGGTGACGACGGCGGCACCGGCGGGCAACAGGCGGTGGCGTGGGACGGCGTTCATCATGCTCCCGAGGTTAGGTGGAGGACATTGTCTTGGCTGGCGGAAAACGGACAGGGCGCCTGCAGCGCCCCGAACTCAGCACAGGGCGCTGGAAGGAATACCGAGCAAGGCGGACAACTCCCGCTCCCCCGACGGAGTCACCTTCACCGCCCGCTCCGACCCGATCCGCACACACCACCCCACCTCCAGCGCATGCCGGCACAACGCGGCCCCCGCCGCTCCCGCGAGATGGGGCCGCCGTTCGGTCCAGTCCAGGCACGTACGGGCCAGCGGACGCCGGCTCGAGACGTCCAGCGGAATCCCCGCCGTACGGAACCACTCCACGCCCGCGTCCGTGAGCGCGAACCCGGTGTCCTGCCGCAGCAACCCCCGAAGGGTCAGCGCGTCGGTGACCGCGATCCCGAGCCGCCCGGCGAGATGGTCGTAACAGGTACGCCCCCGAGCCATCGCGGAGCCGGCACTCGATTCGCGCAGCGTCCGCGGAGGGCGCCGTACCGCCGCCGGAGGCAGCCGCGCGGCGAGGTCCTCGACGAGCTCCGCCGCGCGCGCGTCGGCGAGCCGCACATACCGGTGGCGGCCCTGCCGTTCCTCCACGAGCAGGCCCCCGGCCACCAGCTTGCCCAGGTGCTCGCTGAGCGTCGACGCGGCGACCCCCGCGTGCCGGGCCAGCTCACCGGCCGTCCAGGCCCGCCCGTCGAGCAGGGCCAGCAGACACGCGGCCCGGGTCTCGTCGGCGATCAGGGCGGCGAGCGCGGCGAGGCCGGCGGCCTGCGGATCCTTGGCGGTCATACCGCCCAGCATGCGACACGGACACTTCGGCCCCCACCGAATTATCGCTGCACGCTCTGCTGTACCTGCTGCCGTACCTGCTCGTACTGCTGCGCCAGCCCGTCCAGCAGCGCCGTGAGGCCGGTCTCGAAGGCCCGCTCGTCGATCTTCTCCTGCTGCTCGGCGAGCAGATGGGCCTGGCCGAGGTGGGGATAGTCGGCCGGGTCGTACGCACTCGCGTCGTCCACGAAGCCCCCGGCGAACGAACCGAGCGCGGAGCCCATGATGAAGTACCGCATCAGCGCGCCGATGGAGGTCGCCTGGGCCGGTGGCCAGCCGGCGTCGACCATCGCGCCGTACACCGCGTCCGCGAGCCGCAGGGCGGCCGGGCGGCGGCCCGGGCCCCGGGCCAGCACCGGGACGATGTTCGGGTGGTCGCGCAGGGCGGCCCGGTAGGAGACGGCCCAGTCGTGCAGCGCGGTGCGCCAGTCCCGGCCGTCCTCGAACATCGACAGGTCCACCAGACCGCTCACCGAGTCGGCGACCGCCTCCAGGATCTCGTCCTTGGTGCGGAAGTGGTTGTAGAGCGAGGGCCCGCTCACCCCCAGTTCGGCGGCGAGCCGGCGGGTGGAGACGGCCGCCAGGCCCTCCCGGTCCACGAGTTCCCGGGCCGTCTCGACGATCCGGTCGGTGCTGAGGAGGGGCTTGCGCGGTCGGGCCATGGCGCACATAGTAGGGCTGCGGAAAGAAACTAGCAGTGCTAATTTAAATGTACGGCTTTCAAGATCCGTCGATGGATGTCTTCTGTGTGGGGTGATCGCGTGGTGAACCTGGAGCTGAGCGAGGAGCAGGCCGCCGTACGGCAGCTCGCCCGGGACTTCGTGGCGCGCGAGATCGCCCCGCACGTCGTCGCCTGGGACCGTGCCGAGGAGGTCGACCGGGGCATCGTGAAGAAGCTCGGCGAGGTCGGCTTCCTGGGGCTGACCATCGACGAGCGGTACGGCGGCTCCGGCGGCGACCACCTCGCCTATTGCCTGGTCACCGAGGAGCTGGGCCGGGGGGACTCCTCGGTCCGCGGGATCGTCTCGGTCTCCCTCGGGCTCGTCGCCAAGACGATCGCCGCCTGGGGTGACGAGGAGCAGAAGCGGCGCTGGCTGCCGGGGCTGACCGCGGGCGAGTACGTCGGTTGCTTCGGTCTCACCGAGCCCGGCACCGGCTCCGACGCGGGCAACCTCACCGCCCGTGCCGTACGTGACGGCGACGACTATGTCATCAACGGCACGAAGATGTTCATCACCAACGGCACCTGGGCCGATGTCGTGCTGCTCTTCGCCCGCTCCACCGACGCCCCCGGCCACAAGGGCGTCTCCGCCTTCCTCGTGCCCGCCGACACCCCCGGGCTGACCCGCCGCACCGTCCACGGCAAGCTCGGCCTGCGCGGCCAGGCCACCGCCGAACTCGTCCTTCAGGACGTGCGGGTGCCCGCGTCGGCGATGCTGGGGGAGGAGGGCAAGGGCTTCTCCGTCGCCATGTCCGCGCTCGCCAAGGGGCGGATGTCGGTGGCGGCGGGCTGTGTCGGGATAGCCCAGGCCGCGCTGGACGCCGCCGTGCGGTACGCCGGCGAGCGCGAGCAGTTCGGCAAGCCGATCGCCCGCCACCAGCTGGTGCAGGAGCTGATCAGCGACATCGCCGTGGACGTGGACGCCGCGAGGCTGCTCACCTGGCGCGTCGCCGATCTGATCGACCGCGGCCGGCCGTTCGCCGTCGAGTCCTCCAAGGCCAAGCTGTTCGCCTCCGAGGCCGCCGTCCGCGCCGCCAACAACGCCCTGCAGGTCTTCGGCGGTTACGGCTACATCGACGAGTACCCGGCCGGCAAACTCCTGCGCGACGCCCGCGTGATGACCCTCTACGAGGGCACCAGCCAGATCCAGAAGCTGCTCATCGGGCGTTCCCTGACCGGGGTTTCGGCGTTCTGAGCACGTCCCGGACCCAGGTCCCTGAGTACGTGTCTGAGTACTTCGGCGGATGTGGCGCGGGCCGCGTCCGCCGATGCTTCTGCCATGAGTGACACACCGGTCAAGCAGCAGAGCACGGCCGCGTTCTACGGGCAGGCCGTCGCCTCCTTCTCCATCGCCATGGCGGCCACGGCCGTCGGCATCTACCAGCTGGACACCAGCGCCTGGGTCCGGGCCTTCCTCGCCATCGCCGTCCTCTACCTGGTCACCTCCGCCTTCACGCTCGCCAAGGTGGTCCGGGACCGCCAGGAGGCCGGGCAGATCGTCAGCCGCGTCGACCAGGCGCGGCTGGAGAAGCTGCTGGCCGAACACGACCCCTTCGAGAAGCTCTGACCGGCTGCGCTAAGCGCTCGCTCACCGTCGGCGGTATGGTGGTGCTCCTGCCATCGAGAGGGGCGAGCGAGCGATGAGTACGGCGGAGGAGACGACCGGCGGCGAAGTGGAGCCGTGGGAAGAGGTCACCCCGGACGCGGCCCGGCGGCTGCTCGTCGCCGCCGTGGAGGCCTTCGCCGAGCGCGGCTACCACGCGACGACCACCCGCGACATCGCGGGCCGGGCCGGCATGAGCCCGGCCGCGCTCTACATCCACTACAAGACCAAGGAAGAGCTGCTCCACCGGATCAGCCGGATCGGCCACGACAAGGCCCTCGACATCCTGCGCACGGCCGCGCGCCGGGAGGGCACCGCGACCGAGCGGCTGGCCGACGCCGTCAGCTCCTTCGTCCGCTGGCACGCGGGGCGGCGCACCACCGCCCGGGTCGTGCAGTACGAACTCGACGCCCTCGGCCCCGAGGCCCGCGCCGAGATCGTCGCGCTGCGCCGCCAGGTCGACGCCGAGGTGCGCGGGATCATCGAGGACGGCGTGGCCTCGGGCGAGTTCGACGTGCTGGACGTGCACGGCACCACGCTCGCCGTGCTGTCCCTGTGCATCGACGTGGCCCGCTGGTTCACCGTGGACGGCCCGCGCACCCCCGAGGAGGTCGGCGCGCTCTACGCCGACCTCGTGCTCCGGATGGTCGGGGCGAAGTAGGGGCCCCTGGTCTCAGATGTAGTACCGGGCGACCGACTCCGCGACGCACACCGGCTTGTCGCCGCCCTCGCGCTCCACGGTGAAGGCCACGGTCACCTGGACACCGCCGGTGACATCCTCGACGCCGGTGATCCTGCCGGTGGCGCGCAGCCGGGAGCCGACGGGGACGGGGGAGGGGAAGCGGACCTTGTTGGTGCCGTAGTTCACGCCCATCGTCACGCCCTCGACCCGGATCAGCTGCGGGCCGAAGAGCGGGAGCAGGGAGAGCGTGAGATAGCCGTGGGCGATGGTGGTCCCGAAGGGGCCCGCCGCGGCCTTCTCCGGGTCCACGTGGATCCACTGGTGGTCGCCCGTGGCCTCGGCGAACAGGTCGATGCGCTTCTGGTCGACCTCCAGCCAGTCGCTGTACCCCAGCTGCTCGCCGACGGCCGCCTTCAGCTCGTCGGGGGAGGTGAAGGTCCTCGGTTCTGCCATGTTCCCGGCCTCTCGCTCGCATCTCGCTCACGTCTCTAAGCAACTGCTTAGCATGGTCGTGTGAGGGGCGCCTGTCAACGATCGGACCGGCATCGGGCGACTAGGCTCTGAGGGGTGCCCCAGCTTCCCGAGAAGATCCACGAGCTGACCGTCGGCCAGTTGTCCGCGCGCAGCGGCGCCGCGGTGTCCGCCCTGCACTTCTACGAGTCCAAGGGCCTGATCACCAGCCGCCGCACGTCCGGCAACCAGCGCCGGTACAGCCGCGACACCCTGCGCCGGGTCGCCTTCGTACGGGCCGCGCAGCGGGTCGGCATCCCGCTGGCCACGATCCGGGACGCCCTGGCCGAGCTCCCCGAGGAACGCACGCCGACCCGGGAGGACTGGGCACGGCTGTCGGAGAAGTGGCGCTCGGAGCTCGACGAACGCATCAGGCAGCTGAACCGTTTGCGCGACCACCTGACCGACTGCATCGGCTGCGGGTGCCTGTCCCTGGAGAACTGCGTGCTGTCCAACCCGGACGACGTGTTCGGCGAACGGCTGACGGGGTCGCGGCTGCTGGCGGAGGGGCGCTGAGTTCCGGGGAACCGCAGCGCCGCTGCCTCACTCGTACTCGGTGCCGCCCTTACGCGTCAGGTACGCCGGACTGACCGCCTTCGCGATCGCCCGGCCCCCGGTCACCGCGCTGTACCGCTCCACGGCGGGCCGTATCACCACACCCTCCCGCAGATGCAGCCCCCGCCCGGACACCGTCTCGCGCCCGCTCGCGAACTCCCGCACCCGCTCGATGCCGTACGGCCCCGCGTACAGCCGGGGCACCACCGCCAGCTCCCCCTCCAGCAGCTCCGCCGCGTCCAGCCAGCGCACGGCGCCGTCGATCTCCGCCGAGACGTCGAACGCCGCGTACCCCAAGGTGTCCCGCCGCCCGTCGGCGCCGTACGACAGGTCCTGCACCCCCGCGCCGTACACCTCCCCGAAGATGCCGACGCGGCGCGCCCCGAGCCGCTCGGCCAGCCGGGCGGCCACCTCGGCGACCCCATGCCCGCGCACCGCCCGCCAGTACAGGTTGCCCGGATCCTCCTTCAGGGCCAGCGACCTGGCGCCGAAGCCCTTGGAGGAGACGTACACCCGCCCCTCGTCGGCGACATACGTCAGCAGGCAGGCCGAGCCGTGGAGCTTCTCCGTCAGGACTACCGGCTCGCCCGGGGTGAAGATGTCCGGGTAGCGCTGGATGTTCTCGATGTCGACCCACGGCAGCAGGCCGGGAGCGGACTCCACCTCGCCGTTCATGGTCGGCGGGATCGGCGGCACCCACTTGGTGATGCCCAGCCGCTCCGCGAAGTCCGTCCCCTCGGCCGCCGCCCGCGCCAGGTCGACGTCCGCCAGTGCCTTCGGCCGGCACACGATGCCCTGCGACAGCTCGCCGCGCAGCCGCACCGCCTTGACCCGGTTGGCCTCGCCGCCCGCCAGCCGTCCGGTCAGCCCCAGCTCCTCGATCAGATCGGCCGGGAGCACGGACTGCTCGGGGACGTAGACGGCGGCCTCGCCGGTGCGGTACGCCCCCTTGGCGACGACGGCCCGGTACAGGCCGACCTGGGCCAGCTCGAGCGCGTCGGCGTTCGGATGCTCGTGGACGGTCAGCACTTCGGCGGTGACCCGCAGGGTGGACATGGGACTCCCCGTGTTCATCGGTTCGGTTTCATCGGCTCCACTGTCCGGGCCGGAATCCGGTGGAGCGAACGGATTTGCGGCTGGTAGCGTCGGCCCCTTCGGCCGGCCCCGGCGCCGTGCACGGAGTATCGAATGGGGCCCAACTCCCCTGCGACCTCCGGCACTTGCCGACCGACGGTCCTGGCCGGCCGAGCAGGCCTTTGCCGTCGGGGCGTTCGTGCTCGCCTGGTGAGAGGACGTGCTCGCGGCGCCCGAGCCGCCGTACCCGGCCGAGTACGTCTTCGACACGTGCGCCTCGATCCTGCACGCGGCTGCGCGCCCAGGGCGGGCCGGACCTGGCGATCCCAGCCCGGCTCGTCGGCCTGTCCTACGACGACCGCCGCCACGACCCGTACTGGACCAGCCCCTCCGCGACCAGCTGGGCATTGCCTGCCGCCCGTCGGCCGTCCGGCAGGAACAGGGTGTCCTCCAGACCGATCCGGGTGGCGAGGCCCAGCCGTCCGGCCAGCCGCAGCACCGGCCAGGTGCCACCCTCCTCGCCGTGCAGGAGCACCGGCCGGCCGTGGGCCGTGCCCAGCCCGGCCAGCAGGGTCCGCGCCGAGGCCTCGGCGGTCGCCGGGTCGGGGTCGGTCACCTCCGCCAGCACGCGGAGCACCCTCGGCCCGAGCGGCGAGGCCGCGAACCGGGCCGCGCCGTCGGTGCCGGACCAGATGCCCGCCTCGACGCCCACGCCCATGGCGATGAGCTGTCCGGCGACCGCTTCGGCGCCCGGCTCATGCCAGTTGACCGAGGCGAAGTCGGGCAGCACGGACCAGCCGCGCACCCGGGCGAGCCGGGCTTCGGGATCGGGCTCCGCCCAGGCGCCGGTCGTCACCCCGACCGGCACCGGCACCCGCGCCCGGATCGCCTCCAGGGCCGGAGCGAGGACGCGCGGGGAGAGACTGTCGTGTCCGCACGGCGTCTTCGGGTGGACGTGGACCGAGGTGGCCCCGGCCGCCACGGCCTCCGCCGCGCAACGGGCCATCTCCTCGGGGGACATCGGCAGCCCCGCACCCTCGGCAGCCGAACGGCTTCCGTTGAGACACACCTGCATCATGCTGTCGATGGTGCCTGCCACCGCTGACAACGGCCCCCCGGTCCCCGCACCGCAGGGGGGCGCGGCATCCCCCACGCACCCCCCGGACATGCCCCCCGTTGGTACAGCACTGCTCAGGCCGACATCAGCAGCCGCCCCCGCCTCGCGAACTCCAGTGCCTGCGGCGTCAGTACCGGACGCGGCACGAGGATGCCGCAGTCCGTGCAGACCGGGCCGGACGACGGCTCGTGGTCCAGGCCGTACCGCCAGACCAGGCGGTCGGCGCCGCACACCGGGCAGCCCGAGCCCGGCTCGCGCTCCAGGGCGGCGATCAGCCGGCGCAGCACCTCGGCCAGCGGCGCGCCGGGGTGGACCCGCGGATTGTCGCACCAGGCGACCCCGAACCCTCCCCAGGTCAGCCGGTGCCAGTCGTCCACACTGCCGGGCCGGCGCAGCCCGTCGTGCTTCTCCTTCCTGCGCCGCTCGGTGAAGTCGGTCTCATAGGCGAGCCAGACGGACCGGGCCTCCTCCAGCTCCTCCAGTGCGGCCACGAGCCGCGCCGGGTCGGGGGAGCGGTCCTCGGGGCCGAAGCCCGCCCGGGAGCACAGATGGTCCCAGGTCGCCCGATGCCCGTAAGGGGCGAACTTCTCAAGGCACTTGCGCAGTGAGTAGCGCCGCAGTGCCAGATCGCAGCCCGGATCGCGTACCTGTCTCGCCAGACTCCGGAAACCGGCCATCGCCCTGCACCTCCGTCACACCTGCACCTGCACTTCGGTCACTTCGGCGTCGTCGCACGGACGTCGCCGAATAGACGTATCGACAGGCGATTCGGCTCCATCTCTTCGCGTGCTGTCTTCTGCTTCCTGCTTGCGGACTCCGGAAAGTGACGCATGTTCATCTTTAAAGCTGGGGATACCGGCGGTAACGTTCGGCCACCTCTGTCGCTAGGAGCTGCCATGCCACGGCGAACCCCACGTATCACCCTTGACAGACTGAGAACGTCCCGCCGCTTCAACGGGTTCCTGAAGACGGCGTCCATATGCGTTCTCGTCGCCGGACTTCTCTCTCCCCTCACCCAGACCGCGTCCGCCGCCGCGGCCACGGCCTCGAACGACTACTGCGGCGGCCAGTGCTCGGACATCCTTCCGCCCGGCGAGAACGGCAACGCCACGCTCGCCCAGATCCTGCTCAACCAGGCCTTCGGCACCCAGCCCTCGCACGCCGAGGACCAGCTCGGCCCCTACGCGGGCCTGGCCGGCGGCTACAAGGGCCTCACGGACGCCTCGATCAACAACTTCTTCAACGACGCCTCCTTCGGCGTCCCGTCCGACCAGGTCGCCTCCACCGAGCAACCGGGCGGACGCGGTGACGTGACGATCGTCCGGGACAAGAAGTCCGGTGTGCCGCACATCACCGGCACCACCCGCTACGGCACCGAGTACGGCGCCGGGTACGCGGCGGCCGAGGACCGGCTGTGGCTGATGGACGTCTTCCGGCACGTCGGCCGTGGCCGGCTGACCTCCTTCGCCGGCGGCGCGGCCGCCAACCAGGGCCTGGAGCAGCAGTTCTACCGTAACGCCCCCTACACCGAGGCCGACCTGCAGGCGCAGATCGACAACGCCGTGGCGAAGAACGGGGCCCGCGGCCAGCAGGCCCTCGCCGACGTCAAGGCCTATCTCGACGGCGTCAACGCCTACATCGACGCCTCCGACAGCGGCCGTTACTTCCCCGGCGAGTACGACCTGACCGGCCACAAGGACCCGATCACCAACTCCGGCACCATCGACCACTTCAAGGTCACCGACCTGGTGGCGCTGGCCTCCGTGATCGGCTCGCTGTTCGGCGCCGGCGGGGGCGGCGAGGTCAGCAACGCCCTGTCCCTGCTCGCCGCCCAGGCCAAGTACGGCGTCGAGGAGGGCACCAAGGTCTGGGAGTCCTTCCGCGAGCGCAACGACCCCGAGGCCGTGCTGACCGTCCACGACGGCGGGAGCCTCCCCTACGGCGGCAAGCCCGCCGACGCCAAGGGCGAGGCGCTGCCCGACGCCGGCTCGGTCACCCAGGAACCGCTGGTCTACGACCGTACGGGCAGCGCGGCCACGGTGGCCGCCAAGAGCACGTCCGCCACCGCCGCCAAGGCCACACTCGGCTCGGCCAGGCGCGGGATGTCCAACGCCCTCGTCGTGAGCGGCAAGTACACCGCGAGCGGCCACCCGATCGCCGTCTTCGGACCGCAGACCGGCTACTTCGCCCCGCAGCTGCTCATGCTCCAGGAGATCCAGGGCCCGGGCATCAGCGCCCGCGGCGCCTCCTTCGCGGGCCTGAGCATGTACGTCGAACTCGGCCGCGGCCAGGACTACTCCTGGAGCGCGACCACCTCCGGCCAGGACATCATCGACACCTACGCCGTCGAGCTGTGCCAGGACGACTACCACTACCTGTACCACGGCACCTGTACGGCGATGGACAAGGTCGAGCAGAAGAACTCCTGGTCGCCGACCATGGCCGACAGCACGCCGGCGGGGTCGTACACCATGCGGGTGTGGCGGACGAAGTACGGCCCGGTCCAGTACCGGGCGACCGTCGGCGGCAAGAAGGTCGCCTACACCACCCTGCGCTCCTCGTATCTGCACGAGGCCGACTCGATCATCGGCTTCCAGATGCTGAACGACCCCGGCTTCGTCAAGGGCCCGCAGGACTTCCAGAGCGCGGCCCAGCACATCAACTACACCTTCAACTGGTTCTACGCCGACTCCCGGCACACCGCGTACTACAACAGCGGTGACAACCCCGTCCGGGCGGCCGGCGTCGACGCCGAGTTCCCGGTCTGGGCGCAGCCCGCGTACGAGTGGCAGAACTGGGACCCGGCCACCAACACCGCCGACTACACCCCGGCCTCCGCCCACCCCAACTCCGTCGACCAGGACTACTACGTCTCCTGGAACAACAAGCAGGCCAGGGACTACACGACCGCGTCCTGGGGCGACGGTTCGGTGCACCGCGGCAATCTGCTGGACGACCGGGTGAAGAAGCTGGTCGCGGCCGGTGGGGTGACCCGGACCCAACTGGTGCAGGCCATGGCGGACGCGGCCCTCGCCGACCTGCGCGCCGAGGACGTGCTGCCGAAGCTGCTCAAGGTGATCGACTCCTCGGCGGTGACCGACCCCACGGCCGCCGCGGCGGTGAGCAAGCTGCAGGCGTGGGTGGACGCGGGCGCCAGGCGCACGGAGACGTCCGCGGGTTCGAAGACCTACGCCGACGCCGACGCGATCCGCATCCTGGACGCCTGGTGGCCGCTGCTGGTCAAGGCGGAGTTCGAACCGGGCCTCGGCAGCGACCTGTACACGGCCTTCACGAACAACCTGTCGGTCGACGAGGCCCCGTCCGCCGGTCACGGCCCGACCGGCTCGCACGCCGGAAGCTCCTTCCAGTACGGCTGGTGGAGCTATGTCGACAAGGACATCCGGGCGGTGCTCGGGGAGAACGTGCAGGGCGGGCTCGCCGAGAAGTACTGCGGCGGCGGCAGCCTCGGCGCCTGCCGGGACGCCCTGATCAGCACCCTCGACCAGGCGGCCGGGACGACCGCCGCCCAGGTCTACCCGGGCGACAGCCTGTGCTCGGCGGGCGACCAGTGGTGCGCCGACTCGATCGTCCAGCGCACCCTGGGCGGCATCAAGCACGGCAACATCAGCTGGCAGAACCGGCCGACGTTCCAGCAGGTGGTGGAGTACACCTCGCACCGGTGAACCGATCGGGGTGAGGTGGGCGGCGGGTCACGCGATGCGGCCCGCCGCCAGCACCAGCCGTGCCAGTTCGGGGTGCACGATGTCGCTGTGCGCCCCAGCCGGCGGGCCGCCGTGGCAGACGACCGCGGCCGCGTCGACGTTCACGCACCCCGACGCGGGCAGCGGTCCGGCGAGGGCCGCCGCGAGGTCCAGCCGGGCGGTGCCCGGCACCGCCTGCACCCCGTCGTGGCCCAGGGCGCCCCACTCCGGCCCCAGCACGGCCGCGATCTCGCTGCCCGCGCACGAGCGGTCGTCCCCGGCGAGCCGGGAGGCCAGCGGATAGAACGTGCCGAGTGCCGCGTCGAAGTGCGAGTAGCAGCACACCAGCGGGCCGTCGATCCGCCGCTGCCGGTCCTTGAGCGCCCCCGCCTTGCCCGGGTCCTGCGGCAGCCGGTCCGCGAACGCGTAGTGCGAGAAGGCGCCTTGAAGGAGCGTCACGGACTTCACCGTGCCCACCCCGTCCGGCAGCCCGCGCAGCGCGAACGACACCAGCCGCCCGCCGAAGCTGTGCCCGACCAGGTGCACCCGCACCCCGGGCGCCGCCTGCGCCAACTGCCCGATCACCGGCCCGAGTCCGTGCTCGCCGACCGTCCCGCCCCGCCGCTTCATCGTGTAGTACGTCGCCTGTCGCAGCAGCTCCTTGGCGCCCTCCCAGGGGTTCGGGATGCTGAAGTCGGCCGGTGCGCCGGGCGACCGGACGGCGGCCAGCGCCTCGGCGAACGCGGCGCAGGCGGTCGCCGGGTCCTCGGTGAACACCACCGGCTCGCCCTCCTGTCCGGTGTCGGCGACCCCGGACCGCTCCCCGTCCACCAGCAGCCGCACCAGCCGCCCGAACTCGGCCAACCGGCCGTCGCCGTCCGGTCGTTCGTCCAGCATCCGGGCCAGCTGGTCGATCACCGGGGCCCGCCCCGGGAAGACCGCCGACAGGGCACTCCGGGTGTCCTTGTCCAGCGCCGGACCCGGTGCCGGCTGCGCAGCCACGGCCGCCACCGACTTCGGGAAGTCCGGGATCGGCTCGTCGCTGAACCGCATCGACGGCCAGATCACGCCCACGTATCCGAGCCGGGCCCGTGGCGCGAGCGCGGGGACCGGTGCGAAGAAGCGCCGGTACAGCGCGGTCGCGCCCGAGCGGTCGTTGTTCCAGCCGTGCGCGAAGACGATCAGGTCACGGACACCCTGTGCCGTGACCTGCGCCACCAGCTGGTCGCGTTCGGGGCCGTCCACGTCCCCGTCCGCGTCGAAGGTCAGCTCCCAGTAGGGAGTCACGCTCATCCCGGGATCCGCCATGCCAGGCTCCCTCGTCCCGCCGGAAACGGTGCGTCACGATGTGGTGCGCACGCATCGTCCTGCGCGGGCGCGGCGTTGGCCATACACCGTGCCTCACCTGTACAGGAGATATTCCTTCGCACCCGCCGGAACGCGGCCAGCTCCTCCTGCCAGGCGCCGGTCACCTCGTCGGTGGCCGCCCCCGCGTCGATCATCGTGCGTACCCGGGTGGAGCCGGTGAGCTTGTCGATCCAGTTGTCCGGCCGCCACGCGAAGCCGGCCCAGACCTTCCGCACGGTCACCAGCAGCGCGATCCCGGTGCGCACGGGGTCGTAGGCGGCCCGGTCCTGCACATGGATCTGCACCCCGCCGACCGTCCTGCCCTGGAACTTGGAGAAGGTGGGCGCGAAGTACGCCTCCCTGAACCGCACGCCGGGCAGGGCGAGTTCGTTCGCCGCGGCGGCCCAGCGGCCGTCGACGCCCTCGGCGCCGAGCAGCTCGAACGGCCTGGTCGTGCCCCGGCCCTCCGACACGTTGGTGCCCTCGAACATGCAGGTGCCGGAGTAGACGACAGCGGTGTCCGGGGTCGGCATGTTCGGGCTCGGCGGCACCCAGGGCAGCCCCGAGGCGTCGTAGAACTGCGTGCGCCTCCAGCCCGTCATCAGTACGGTGTCCAGCGCGACCGGACTGCTCAGGAACTCCCCGTTGAACAGCCGCGCGAGCTCCGCGACGGTCATCCCGTGCGCCTGCGCGACCGGCTGCCGGCCGACGAACGTGGCGAACTCCTTGTGCAGGACCGGCCCCAGCGCCTCCCGGCCGGTCACCGGGTTGGGCCGGTCGAGGACGACGAACCGCTTGCCCGCGAGCTGCGCGGCCTCCATGCAGTCGTAGAGCGTCCAGATGTAGGTGTAGAAGCGGGCGCCGACGTCCTGGATGTCGAAGACGACCGTGTCGACGCCGGCGGCGGTGAAGATGTCGGCGAGTTGCCGCCCGCTCTTCAGATAGGTGTCGTAGACGGGCAGGCCCGTCGCCGGATCGTCGTACCTGCCCTCGGAGCCGCCCGCCTGAGCGGTGCCCCGGAAGCCGTGCTCGGGACCGAAGACCGCCGTCAGCCGCACGCGGGGGTCCTGGTGCATGACGTCGACGATGTGGGCGGTGTCCCTGGCGATGCCGGTGGGGTTGGTGACGATGCCGACGCGCCGGCCCTTCAGCAGGGAGTAGCCGTCGGCTGCGAGTCTTTCGAACCCGGTGCGCAGCTCCGTACGGTGTGCGGGCGTGGGGGCAAGGGCGGCCATGGGTGCGGATGCGAGCAGGGTGCGTCGGGACAGATGCATGGCTAGAGGTTGGTGCGGTGGCCCTTCCTTCACACATACCGACCGGTTAGTCTGGCCCGGTCAGAGCCGACGCGCGCCGCGC
Source organism: Streptomyces sp. NPDC001093 (assembly GCF_040298985.1). NCBI lineage: Bacteria > Bacillati > Actinomycetota > Actinomycetes > Kitasatosporales > Streptomycetaceae > Streptomyces > Streptomyces sp. NPDC001093. The sequence continues at coordinate 38,841 of NZ_JBEPBF010000008.1, forward strand.
GAAGTCGTGTCGAGGGAGACCGATGGTGGAAGCCGTACAGGATGCGGGAGTGGTCGTCACCGGGGCCGGCGGGGGAATCGGGGCCGCGCTGGCCCGGCGGTTCGCCGTCGAGGGCGCCCGGGTCGTCGTGAACGACCTGGACGGCGAGCGGGCCAAGGCGGTGGCCGGGGAGATCGGCGGGATCGCCGTGCCGGGCGACGCCTCCGCGATCGTCGGCGACGCCCGTGACGCGCTCGGCGGCACCATCGACGTCTACTGCGCGAACGCCGGTGTCGCCTTCGAGGACGGCGGCGAGGGCGGGCCGCTCGACGAGAGGTCCTGGGCGACCGCCTGGGACGTCAACCTCATGGCGCACGTCCGCGCCGCCCACGCGCTGCTGCCGTCCTGGCTGGAGCGGGGAGCCGGGCGGTTCGTGTCCACGGTGTCGGCCGCCGGGCTGCTCACCATGATCGGCGCGCCCTCCTACAGCGTCACCAAGCACGGCGCCTACGCCTTCGCCGAGTGGCTGTCGCTGACGTACCGCCACCGGGGCCTGAAGGTGCACGCGATCTGTCCGCAGGGCGTGCGCACGGACATGCTGGCCGCCACCGGCAGCGCCGGGGACCTGGTGCTGCACCCGACCGCGATCGAACCGGAGGCCGTCGCCGACGCCCTGTTCCGGGGCATCGAGGAGGACCGCTTCCTGATCCTGCCGCACCCCGAGGTGGCCGAGTACTACCAGGCGCGGGCCACCGATCCGGACCGCTGGCTGAGCGGCATGAACCACATCCAGCGCAAGTGGGAGGAGACCAGGTGAGCGCCTCCCGATACGCGGCACGCCCCTGGCTGACCCTGCTCGACGACGCCCAGCGCGGCCCGGTCGACCCCGCCGACTCCCTGGTGCACGCCCTGCGGACCGCCGTCGCCGAGGCGCCCGAGCGCACCTTCCTCGCCTACTTCGACGCCCGGCTGAGCTACCGCGAGGTGGACGAGCTGAGCGACTCCGTCGCCGCCCACCTCGCCGCGCGCGGGCTGGAGCGCGGTGACCGGGTGGCGGTGCTGCTGCAGAACTCCCCGCACTTCGTGCTCGCCGTCCTCGGCGCCTGGAAGGCCGGCGCGACCGTCGTCCCGGTCAACCCGATGTACAAGTCGGCTGAAATGGGCCACATCCTGCGGGACGGCGAGGTCGCCGCGCTGATCTGCTCCGACCGGGCCTGGGAGGGGTACCTGCGCCGGACGGCGGCCGAGGCGCCGCTGCGGATCGTGCTCACCGCAAGCGAGTTGGACTTCCAAACCCGCAACGACGCGCGCGTGCTCGGTTTCGAGCGGCTGCCCCAGGCGCCGGACGCGGACGACCTCGTGGCCGTCGCCCGCCGGGGCGGCAAGGTGCCCGAGGGCCGCGACCCGCGCCCCGACGACATCGCGCTGATCAGCTACACCTCCGGCACCAGTGGCACCCCCAAGGGCGCCACCAACACGCACGGCAACATCATGCACAACGCCGAGCGGCAGCGGACCGGGCTCGCGCTGCCCGAGGCGCCGGTCTACTACGCGCTCGCGCCGCTGTTCCACATCACCGGCATGGTCTGCCAGTTCGGTGCCTGCCTGAACAGCGCCGGCACCCTGGTGCTCGCCTACCGCTTCGAGCCCGGCCTCGTCCTGGAGGCCTTCGCCGAGCACCACCCGCACTACACGGTCGGCCCGTCCACCGCCTACATGGCGCTCGCCGCCCACCCGGACGTCACGCGCGAGCACTTCGCCTCCTTCGTGAACATGTCCTCCGGCGGCGCGCCCGTGCCCCCGGCCCTGGTGGAGAGGTTCCGCGAGCGCTTCGGGCCCTACATCCGCGTCGGCTACGGCCTCACCGAGTGCTCGGGCCCCTGTGCCGCCGTCCCGCCCGGCCTGGAGGCACCCGTGGACCCCGTCTCCGGGACGCTGTCGGTCGGCGTGCCCGGCGCCGACACGCTCGTGCGGATCCTCGACGAGCAGGGCGCGGAGGTGCCCTTCGGGGAGCAGGGCGAGATCGTCGTACGAGGACCCCAGGTGATCCCCGGCTACTGGCGGCGCCCGGACGCCACCGCCGAGTCCTTCCCGGACGGCGAGCTGCGCACCGGCGACATCGGCTTCATGGACGAACAGGGCTGGCTCTACGTCGTCGACCGCAAGAAGGACATGATCAACGCGTCCGGCTTCAAGGTGTGGCCCCGCGAGGTCGAGGACGTGCTGTACACCCACCCGGCGGTGCGCGAGGCGGCCGTCGTCGGCGTCCCCGACGGCTACCGTGGCGAGACCGTGAAGGCGTACATAAGCCTGCGTCCGGGCGCCGTGGCGGCCCCGGATGAACTCGCGGTGTACTGCAAGGAGAGACTGGCCGCCTACAAATACCCCCGGCAGGTGGAGATCCTGCCCGACCTGCCCAAGACGGCAAGTGGGAAGATCCTCCGGCGGGAACTGCGTTCCCGCGTGCAGGGCCTCGCGCAGGACCTCGTGCAGGACCTCGCGCAGGACATTCGGTAAGCATCATGGAAAGGCAGGTGGCGGCAGTGCCCAGGACGACGGACGGAGACGGGACGCCCGTTCCGCAGCGGCTGCTGGCCGCCGCCACCCGGCTCTTCGCCGAGCAGGGCTACGACCGCACTTCCGTGCAGGAGATCGTGGAGGCGGCCGGCGTCACCAAGGGGGCGCTGTACCACTACTTCGGCTCCAAGGACGACCTCCTGCACGAGGTGTACGCGCGCGTGCTGCGCATCCAGCAGGAGCGGCTGAACCACTTCGCCGGGATGGACGCGCCGGTGGAGGAGCGGCTCAGGGCCGCGGCGGCGGACGTGGTCGTCACGACGATCGACAACCTCGACGACGCGATGATCTTCTTCCGGTCCATGCACCACCTCAGCCCGGAGAAGAACAAGCAGGTCCGCGCCGAGCGCCGGCTCTACCACGAACGGTTCCGCGCGCTGATCGAGGAGGGCCAGAAGGCGGGCGTCTTCTCCACGGCGACCCCGGCCGACCTGGTCGTGGACTACCACTTCGGCTCCGTCCACCACCTGTCCACCTGGTACCGCCCGGACGGCCCGCTCACCCCGCAGCAGGTCGCCGACCACCTCGCCGACCTGCTGCTGCGGGCGCTGCGGCCCTAGTCTAGGGCGGAACGAACGGCACGAGTAAGGGGCGGCCGCCCGAGCGGCCGCCCCTTACCTGTGCTCACTTACAGGTACTTCTTCAGCTCCCGCCGGGCCAGCGACCGCTGGTGCACCTCGTCCGGGCCGTCGGCCAGCATCAGGGTGCGGGCGCTCGCGTACAGCTCGGCCAGCGGGAAGTCCTGGCTCACCCCGCCCGCGCCGTGGAGCTGGATCGCGCGGTCCAGGATGCCGACCACCGCACGCGGCGTGGCGATCTTGATGGCCTGGATCTCGGCGTGGGCGCCCTTGTTGCCGACGGTGTCCATCAGCCAGGCCGTCTTCAGCACCAGCAGCCGCAGCTGCTCCACCGTCACCCGCGCGTCGGCGATCCAGTTCTGGACCACACCCTGCTGGGCCAGCGCCTTGCCGAACGCCGTACGGGCGACGGCCCGCCGGCACATCAGCTCGATGGCCCGCTCGGCCATGCCGATCAGCCGCATGCAGTGGTGGATCCGGCCGGGGCCGAGCCGGGCCTGGGCGATGGCGAAGCCGCCGCCCTCCTCGCCGATGAGGTTGGTGACCGGTACGCGCGCGTGGTCGAAGACCACCTCGGCGTGGCCGCCGTGCGAGTGGTCCTCGTAGCCGAAGACCTGCATGGCGCGCTTGACGGTCACGCCGGGCGTGTCGCGCGGGACCAGCACCATGGACTGCTGGCGGCGGATGTCGGCGCCGTCCGGGTCGGTCTTGCCCATCACGATGAAGATCTTGCAGTCCGGGTTCATCGCGCCGGAGATGTACCACTTGCGGCCGGTGATGACGTACTCGTCCGAGCCGTCGGAGGCTCGCTCGATGTGCGTGGTGATGTTGGTGGCGTCCGAGGAGGCCACCTCCGGCTCGGTCATCGCGAACGCCGAGCGGATCTCACCGGCCAGCAGCGGCTCCAGCCACTGCTTCCGCTGCCGCTCGTCGCCGAACTGCGCCAGCACCTCCATGTTCCCGGTGTCGGGCGCGGCGCAGTTGGTCGCGGTGGGCGCCAGCTGCGGGGAGCGGCCGGTGATCTCGGCGAGCGGCGCGTACTGGAGGTTGGTGAGCCCCGCGCCGTACTCGTCGTCGGGCAGGAAGAGGTTCCACAGGCCCTGCCTGCGGGCCTCGGCCTTCAGCTCCTCGACCACGGCCGGGGTGTCCCACGGCGAGGCCAGCGCGGCCCGCTGCTCCTCCGCCACCGCCTCGGCCGGGTAGACGTACTCGTCCATGAAGGTGAGCAGCTTGGCGCGCAGTTCCTCGGTGCGCGCGTCGAACGCGAAGTCCATGAGCGGTCAGCCTTCCTGAAGAGTGGTCAGTCCGTGGCCGATGAAGACGGGCACGAGGTCGCCGATCCGGTCGAAGCCGCGCCCGACCGTCTGGCCCAGCGTGTACCGGTAGTGGATGCCCTCGAGGATCACGGCGAGCTTGAACCAGGCGAACGCCGTGTACCAGGAGACGCCGGAGACGTCCCGCCCCGAGCGCTCGGCGTACCGCTCGATCAGCTCCCGCGGGGACGGGTGTCCCGGGGCCTCGGCGGTGGTGGAGACCGGGGAGTCCGCCATGCCCAGCGGCTGGCTGTACATCACGAGCAGCCCCAGGTCGGTGAGCGGGTCGCCGAGGGTGGACATCTCCCAGTCGAGGATCGCCCTGATCTCGTCGTCGTCCCCGATCAGCACGTTGTCGAGCCGGTAGTCACCGTGTACGACGGCGGGCGCGGGGGAGCGCGGCAGCTCCCGGCCCAGGGCCGCGTGCAGTTCGTCGATGCCGGCCAGTTCGCGGTTGCGGGAGGCGTCCAGCTGCTTGCCCCAGCGGCGCAGCTGGCGGTCCAGGAAGCCCTCGGGGCGGCCGAAGTCCTCGAGGCCCACCGCGGCGGGGTCGACCGCGTGCAGTTCGACCAGCGTGTCCACCAGGGACAGCACCGCGTTCCGGGTGCGCTCGGGGCCCAGCGGGGCGAGCTGCTGCGCCGTGCGGTACGGGGTGCCCTCGACGAACTCCATGACGTAGAACGGCGCCCCGAGCACCTCCTCGTCCTCGCACAGCAGCACCGGACGCGGCACCGGTACCCGGGTCGGGTGCAGGGCGTTGATCACGCGGTGCTCGCGCTTCATGTCGTGCGCGGTGGCCAGGACATGGCCGAGCGGGGGCCGGCGCGCGACCCAGCGGGAGGTGCCGTCGGAGAACGCGTAGGTGAGGTTCGACCGTCCGCCCTCGATCAGCCGGCCGGTGAGGGGGCCGGTCACCAGACCGGGGCGCTCGCGATCGAGGTGGGCGCGCAGCCGGTCCAGGTCGAGTCCGGGCGGGTGGTCGGCGCTCATGCATCACTCCTACGAACGGGTGAACAGGACGCAACCCATGATGCCGACCGGTCGGTATGCCGTCCAGTGGATGTACCCGTCAGGAGGTGAAACGTGACCGGAGCCACGATAGGCCGACGGCTCCCCGGCGCGCTGCCCGGGAAGCCGTTGGCCGCTGTCCCGTGGGTTCCGTCCGCTCTGTCGCGTCGGTTCCGTCCGCGGTCAGTGCTCGTCCCAGTGGCCCTCGTGCTCGGCGTGCCGGTGGCCGCCGTGCAGGTAGTCGATGTGGTCGCCGTGCGCCACCTGGGCGTGTCCGCACTCGTCGTAGTGCAGGTGCTCATGGCCCTCATGGACCGTGTGCCCGGCCGGCTCGCACTCGTCCCAGTGACCCTCGTGCTCGCGGTGCAGATGCCCCTCGTGCGCGTAGTCCAGGTGGTCGCCGTGCGGCACGGCGTTGTGCCCGCAGCCCGGACCGTGGCGGTGCGTGCCGTGTCCGGTGTGTTCCCGGTGCAGGGTGGTCATGGTGCTCACCTTCGTACCGCTTGCGTGCTGTGCGAGTACCCCGGAGGGTCGAGGGCATGAAGGCCATCAGCTACCGCCACTACGGCGGACCGGAGGTGCTGGAGTACGGCGAGGTGCGCGACCCCAAGGTCGGCCCCGACCAGGTCCTGGTCGAGGTCCGTGCCGCGGCCGTCAACCCGGTCGACTGGAAGTGCCGCGAGGGGTACCTCGACGCGGTCCTGGACGCCGTCTTCCCGGTGATCCCCGGCTGGGACGTCAGCGGGGTGGTCGTCCGGCCCGGTGCCGCGGTCACGGAGTTCGCCGCCGGCGACGAGGTCATCGGCTACTGCCGCGAGGACTTCCTCTCCCGCGGCACCTTCGCCGAGTACGTCGCCGCGCCCGTGCGCACCCTGGCCCGCAAACCCCGCAACCTCTCCTTCGAGGAGGCCGCCGGCCTCCCGCTCGCCGGGCTCACCGCCTACCAGGTGCTGGTCAAGGCGCTGGAGGTGGGGCGCGGCGAGACCGTGCTGGTCCACGCGGCGGCCGGCGGGGTCGGCTCCCTCGCCGTCCAGATCGCCGCCCACCTCGGCGCCCGGGTCATCGGTACGGCGAGCGAGCGCAACCACGACTATGTGCGCGGCCTCGGCGGCGAGCCGGTGACCTACGGTGAGGGCCTGGCCGGACGGGTGCGCGCGCTCGCCCCGGAGGGCGTGGACGCGGCCTTCGACACCGTCGGCGGCGACACCCTGAGGACCTCGGCCGACCTGCTCGCCCCGGAAGGCCGGCTGGCGTCGATCACCGACCCGCAGGTGGTGACCCACGGCGGCCGCTACTGCTTCGTCCGCTCGGACGCCGAGGACCTGAGCGCGCTCTCCCGGCTGGCCGAGCAGGGGGTCGTCTCGGTGCACGTCCAGGAGACGTTCCCGCTGGAGCGGGCGGCGGACGCGCACCGGCTGAACCAGGAGGGCCGCACCCGCGGGAAGATCGTGGTCACCGTGGACCGGAACCGCGGGGAAGGCCGGGCGGGTTAGACGACCAGCGCGGCCGCGCACAACGCCAGCGCCACCGCGCACAGCGCCGCCGCCGTCGCGTGCCGGGGAGCGAGCGCGGGCGGGCGGGGACCGGTCGCGAGGGCCCGGATCCGGCGGTGGGCCACCGCCAGAAAGCCGAGGAACAGCACACAGCACAGGGCGCAGACGGTCACTCCGGTGGCCGAGACGCCGCCGTGCAGGGCGGTCCTGACGGCGAGTACGGCGGCCACGGTGGCCGACAGGGTCGTACGGCGCCAGGCCAGCCGGGTGCGTTCCGGCTGCAGCCCCGGGTCGCGCCCGGCCGTGCTCACCCCGCCCATCCGGCGAGCACCACCACGACCATCGCCACGGCCACCACCGCGACGACCAGGCCCAGCAGCGCCGGGAACCGGGACGCGGGCAGGTCCTCACCGCGCCGCATCGCCCGCTCGCAGCGCACCCAGTGGTTCACCGCGCGCAGGGAGCACAGCACCCCGGCGCCGAGCAGCGCGAGCGCGAGCCCTACCCGCCAGGGCCAGCGCAGGTCCGGCAGGAACTGGTCCACCGCGAATCCGCCGCCGATCAGTGCGAGCGCCGTGCGCAGCCAGGCGAGAAACGTGCGCTCGTTGGCCAGCGAGAACCGGTAGTCGGGCGTGCCGCCCTCCGCCCGCACCTGCTCCGGCGCGAACCACAGCCGGATGTTCCGTACGAATTCGCTCACGCGGCCGACCCTACCGGTCGGTCACCGACCCGCCCGAAACGCCCGCAGCCTCTGGTACGCCGCCAGCCCGTCCGGCACCCACTCCCAGTCGCCGAGCCGCCGCTCGACCTCCTCCTCGGGCAGGAAGTCGTGCCACTGGACCTCCTCCGCCTGCGGCCGCACGGGCAGCTCGCAGCGCACCTCGTACACCGCCGACCACCAGCTGTTCCCGGCCCCGTCGTCGTACAGGAACTTGAAGAGATACTCCGGCCGGGGGAGCCCCGTCACGCCCAGCTCCTCCTCCGCCTCGCGCAGCGCGGCCTCGTCGTAGGACTCGCCCGCTCCGACGACGCCGCCGACGAACATGTCGTACAGCGCCGGGAAGACCAGCTTGGTGGCCGTGCGCCGGTGGACGAAGAGCCGGCCGTCCGCGTCCCTGGCCTGGACGAACACGCACCGGTGGCGCAGTCCGCGGGCGTACGCCTCACCGCGGGGACACTGGGCGACGACCCGGTCCTGCTCGTCGACGATGTCGAGGATCTCGTCAGCGGGGTTCATGCGAGCCATCCAAGCAGAGGGCTCCGCGCCGCTGGAGGTTCCGTCGCGCCGCATGGCGTCGCCGAGTGCGGTCCGAGGAGCACGATGCCGGTGACCACCGCCGCGAGCCCGGTCGCCTCCCGGGCCGGTGCGCCGGTGTCCGGTGTGGGGCCGGTTGCCGGGGAAGTCGATGTCGGGTGAGGGGTTCGGTCGCGCCGTGCGCGGTGGGGCCGTGTCGGAGGGGCTAGCGCCGCTGGAGGTCGCGGGCCGAGGGGTGCGGCTCGGTTGCGCCGCATGGCATCGCCGGGTGCAGTCCGAGGAGCACGATGCCCGTGACCACCGCCGCGAGCCCCGTCGCCTCCCAGGCCAGTGCCCCGGTGTCCGGTGTGGGGCCGGTCGCCCGGGGAAGTCGATGTCGGGTGAGGGGTTCGGTCGCGCCGTGCGCGGTGGGGCCGTGTGGGAGGGGCTAGCGCCGCTGGAGGTCGCGGGCCGAGGGGTGCGGCTCGGTTGCGCCGCATGGCATCGCCGGGTGCAGTCCGAGGAGCACGATGCCCGTGACCACCGCCGCGAGCCCCGTCGCCTCCCAGGCCAGTGCCCCGGTGTCGGTGCGCAGCCGGTCGCCGAGGAAGCCGACGCCGCAGAGGATCCCGGCGAGTGGCTCGGCCGCGGTGAGGGCCGGCAGCGACATGCGCAGCGGGGCCGTCTCGAAGGCGCTCTGCACCAGGACCAGACCGGTGACCCCGCAGGCCAGCACGCCGTACGGCTGCCAGCCGGTGAACAGCTCGGTGAAGCCGCCCTCGGAGAAGCGGGTGCCGCTCACCCGGGTCAGCGCGTCCTGCACGCCGTACAGCAGCCCGGCGGCGGTGGCCAGCAACACCGGGCCCCAGCTCAGCCGGGAGCGCTTGCCGTACGTCGTGAGCACCAGGGCCGCGCCGACCATCGCGCCGACGATCAGCCAGTGCCGCAGCGGATCGGAGATGGCGTGGCCGGCCCGCGGCTCGCCCGCCATGATGAACGCGCTCACCCCGCCCGCGAGCAGCAGCAGCCCCGCCCAGCCCTGGCGGCCCAGGGGCTGCCTGGTCTGGTGCCGGGACAGAGCGAGGGCGAACAGCAGGTTCGTCGCGAGCAGCGGTTCGACCAGGGAGATCTCGCCGTTGCCGAGGGCGATCGCGCCGAGCACCATGCCGGCGATCATCAGGCCGAGCCCGCCCAGCCAGCGCGGCACCCGCATCAGGTCGAGCAGCAGCCGGAAGGACAGGAAGTCGCTCAGCGGTGCCTTCTGCGCCGCGTTCTGCTGGAGCACGAACCCGAAGCCCAGACAGCAGGCAGCACTCACGGCGAGAAGGAGAACCAGAACGGACACGCTGCGTACCTCGATCATCCGGCCGGACCACGGGTGCGTAGTGGCCGACTGTAGCGCCCCCGGGACGGCATGGACCCGGAAGTGCGCGGAACAGGGCGGTTGACCCGCCATGCTCCGGGGCCGGCCGGCCCGGCGCCATGGCGTACGCCACAGCGGACCGTCGGGTACCCCCGCCCGGGCCCCGGCCCACCTGCGCGAAGTTCACCAAGTTCCCTATGCGTAACGGTAGTTGAAGCCGGGAACAGCCCCGTTCCGCTTGACGCAAACCTTGGCTGGGGGTTTGCTGTGAGTGATCGGTCGATGGCAGCCCGAGAAACAGGAAGTCCCGCGGTGCCCCCTCTCCCACCCCTGCTCGGCGCTCGCCGGGACCCCACGGACCAGTCCGGCGACACCGCCCCGGACGACTCCGGCGCTGTCGACCGCGGTGTGGACAGCGACTTCGACGGCAGCTTCGACGACTCCTTCGACGACTCCTTCGACGACGCCGAACTGCACACCGCGCGCGCCGCGTTCACCCAGGGCCGGCGCCAGGCCGCCCGCTCCCTGCTCCGGCACACCGGCGACGACTGGGACCGCCGCGGCCACCGCCTCACCGTGCTCGCCGGGGAACCGTACGCCGTGGCCTGGGCCCGCGACTGGCTGCATGCCGAACCCGGCTCCGCCGACGCCGCCGCGCTGTACGCCCTCGCCCTGGTCCGGCGCGCCCTGCGCGGCAAGGAGGACCCCGACCGGGCCCGCGAGGCCTGCGCGACCGCCGCCGCGCACGCCCCCGACGACCCCACCCCCTGGCTCGGCTCACTCCTGCTGGCCCGCACCCTCGGCCCGGAGCGCGAGGTGTTCGCCGCCTTCGCCGAGCTGCGCCGCCGCCACCCCGAGCACCACCACGCCCACCATCTGCTCCTCGCCCGCCTGGCCGAACGGCCCTCCGGCGGCCGGGCCGCCGAGGACCACGAGGTGTACGACCTCGCCGAGCTGGCCGCCGCCGAGGCCCCGGCCGACTCCCCGCTCGCCGTCCTGCCGGTCGTCGCCTACGCCGAGCGCTACCGCGTCCTCGCCGCCACCGGCCTGGCCCCCGCCGACCCCGCCGCCTCCGGGCACTGGTCCGGCCCCCGGGCCCGCCGCATCCTGCGCTCCTGCTTCGACTGGTGGCTGGAGTGGGAACACGACGAACACCCCCGCCGGCACATCGACCTCAACCACCTCGCCTTCGCCCTGTCCTGCGCCGGCCGACCGGCCGAGGCGGCGGCCCTTTTCCGGCGCATCGGCCGGCACACCAGCCGGGCACCCTGGTCCTACGTCCACCGCGACCCCCGCGCGGCCTTCCGGGCGGCCCGCGCCCACGCGCTCGGGCACTGAACGGCGCGCCGTTGCGCCGCGTACGTAAGAAGTGATTACAGAACCCTGACCACTGACCGCATGCCCTGGCCCCCCAGGGCCCCGAGTGCTCGAATGAACGCGTGAACTCCGAACCATCCGAGGAGCGGGACGGCACCCCCATAGGCCGCCGCGTCTTCCTCGGCACCCTCGGCCTGGGCGCGCTCGGCCTCGTCGCCGCGCCCACGCTGCAACGCGGCCTGGAGGGCTTCCTCGGCGCCGTCGCCGGCAAGGACCCCACGGGCCTGACCGGCCTGCTGCCCAACGGCGGCGGATTCCGCTACTACTCCGTCGCCGCCTCGGTCCCCCAGCTGAACGCCGCCGACTACCACCTGAAGATCGGCGGCCTGGTCGACCGCCCGCGCACCTACACCCTGGCCGATCTGCGCGCCCTGCGGCAGACCCGGCTGGTCAAGGACGTCCAGTGCGTCACCGGCTGGCGGGTCCCCGGCACCCCCTTCGAGGGCGTACGCCTCTCCGACCTGCTGGACGCGGCCGGGGTGCGCCCCACCGCGAAGGCGATCCGCTTCACCTGCTTCGACGGTACCTACACCGAGAGCCTCACCCTCGACCAGGCCCGCCGCCCCGACGTGCTGGTCGCCCTGCGCATGCAGGACAAGGACATCTCCCACGACCACGGCGGCCCGGTCCGCCTCTATGTCGCCCCCATGTACTTCTACAAGTCGGCCAAGTGGCTCTCCGGGATCACGGTCACCGACCGGGTCGAGCCCGGCTACTGGGAGAACCTCGGCTACGACGTCGACGCCTGGGTCGGCCGCTCGAACGGACGGACCGATGAGCCTACGAGCTGATGCCCCGGCCCCGCCCGGCGCCCGTGTCCGCCGCTTCAGCCGGGCCGAGCGCTGGGTCCACCGCACGACGGCAGCGCTGATGGGGGTCTGCGTGGTCACGGCCGCCATCCTCTACATCCCCCAGCTGGCGATCATGGTCGGCCGCCGCGAACTGGTCGTCCGCATCCACGAGTGCGCCGGGATCGCCCTCCCCGTCCCGGTCCTGCTGGGCCTCGCCTCCCGCGCCTTCCGCGCCGACCTGCGCTTCCTCAACCGCTTCGGCCCGCACGACAAGGTCTGGCTGCACGCCGCGCTGGTCCGCGACAAGCGTCGCGGCTCCCGTCCGGCGGGCAAGTTCAACGCCGGCCAGAAGATCTACGCCGCCTGGATCGCCGGCGCCACCCTGGTCATGCTCGGCACCGGCCTGCTGATGTGGTTCACCCACCTCGCCCCGCTGATGTGGCGGACCTCGGCGACCTTCGTCCACGACTGGCTCGCCCTGACCATCGGCGTGGTCCTGGCCGGCCACATCGGCATGGCCCTGGGCGACCCGGAGGCGAGAAAGGGCCTGCGCACGGGGACGGTGAGCAGGGAGTGGGCGAAGCGGCAACACCCGCTGTGGCGGCCCTAGTTCCCGAACTCCAGCAGCACCTTGCAGGACCGGTTCCGATCCGAGGCCAGCACCCACGCGTCCTCGGCCTCCCGTACCGGAACCACCGCGCTGACCAGCCCGTCGAACTCCCCCCGCGCGGCGAGCAGTTCCAGCGCGTCGTCGAACTCGGCGTCGAACCGGAACGCCCCCCGCAGCTCGACCTCCCGGCTCACCAGCAGGTTCCCGGCGAACGGCGACTGCCCGGGCGGGAGCATCCCGAGCTGTACGACCACACCCCCGCGCCGTACGCGCCGCAGGCAGGTGTCGAGCCCGGCCGCGGCCCCCGACGCCTCGACGGCCACGTCCACCTCGCCGGGCCACCCGGCATCACCCGGGTCGTCGGCCCGCACCAGCGTGTCGGCCCCGGCGACGGCCGCGTACCCCAGGGCCCGGGGCACCAGGTCGGTCACCGTCACCCGTGCCGCACCGGCCGCCTTCGCCGCCGCGACGACCAGGCACCCGATCGGCCCCGCCCCGGTCACCAGCACATGCCGACCGGACACGTGCCCGGCCCGCCGCACCGCGTGCAGCGCGACCGACAGCGGCTCGGCGAGGGCGGCCCGCCGCAGCCCGAGGCCCTCCGGCAGCACCCGCAGCTGCCCGGCCGGTACGGCGATCCGCTCGGCGAAGCCGCCCTGCACATGCGGAAAGCGGGCCGCGCTGCCCAGATACCGGGTGTCCCGGCACAGGTTCGCCCGTCCGTCGGCGCACTCCGGGCAGCGTCCGCACGGGGTGGCGGGGTGCACGGCGACGGCCGTACCCGGCGCGGGACCGCCGGCCCCGGCGCCGTGGGCCACCACCGTGCCCACCACCTCGTGCCCGAGCACCATCGGCTCCCGGAGCCGGAAGTCCCCGACCCCGCCGTGCCGCCAGTAGTGCAGATCGGAGCCGCACACCCCGCCGTAACGCACGGCCACCAGGGCCTCGCCGGGCCCGGGTTCGGGAACGGGCAGTTCCGCCACCCGCAGATCGCCCGCGCCGTGGATCACACAACCCAGCATTCCCGCAGCCCCTTTCAGAGCACAGCGCCCTTCACAGCACACTCGTCATGCCGCCGTCGACGTACAGGACCTGGCCGCCCATGAAGTCGGAGGCCGGCGAGGCGAGGAAGAGCAGGGCGCCCACCAGATCCTCGGTACGGCCCCAGCGGCCGGCCGGGGTGCGCCGGCGGACCCAGGCGCTGAACTCCTCGTCCTCCACCAGGGGCCGGGTCAGCTCGGTCTCGATGTAGCCGGGGCCGAGGCCGTTGACCTGGACGCCGTACGGTCCCCAGTCGGCGCACATGCCCTTGGTGAGCATCTTCAGCGCGCCCTTGGCGGCGGCGTAGGGCGCGATGCCGGGGCGTACGACCTCGCTCTGCAGCGAGCAGATGTTGACGATCTTGCCGTGGCCGCGTTCCGTCATCCGCCGGGCGGCCTCGCGGCCGACGAGGAACGCGCTGGTGAGGTTGGTGTCCAGGATCCGGTGCCAGTCGGCGTCGGTGAACTCCAGCAGCGGGGCGCGCAGTTGGATGCCCGCGTTGTTGACGAGGATGTCGAGCGGGCCCACCCGCTCCTCGATGTCCGCGATTCCGGCGGCCACGGCGGAACCGTCGGTCACGTCGAAGACCGCCGTGCGGACCCGGTCGCCGGGCAGCCCGGACGCGGCCTCGGCCAGCCGGTCCGGGTCGCGCCCGTGGAGGACGACCGTGCAGCCGGCCTCGGCCAGGCCCCGGGCCAGCGCGAGGCCGATGCCCCGGCTGGAGCCCGTGACCAGGGCGGTGCGGCCGCCGATGTCGAAGAGGGGGTGGGCCGTCATCGTCGTACCCCTCCTACAGGACCAGCGACAGCAGCAGGACCAGACCGCCGGCGACCACCGAGAGGATCGTCTCCATGATCGACCAGGTCTTGACGGTCTGCCCGACGCTCAGCCCGAAGTACTCCTTCACCAGCCAGAAGCCGGCGTCGTTGACGAAGCTGAAGAAGAGCGAGCCGGCGCCGATGGCCAGGACGAGCAGGGCGGTGTGGGTGGTCGACGTGCCGGCCGCGAGCGGCGCGATCAGACCGGCCGCCGAGACCGTCGCCACCGTCGCCGAGCCCGTCGCCAGCCGGATCGCCACCGCGATCAGCCAGGCCAGCAGCACCGCCGGGATCGACCAGTTCCTGGAGATGTCCAGGATCATATGGCCCACACCGGAGTCGATCAGCGTCTGCTTGAAGCCGCCGCCCGCGCCGACGATGAGCAGGATGCCGGCGATGGGCATCAGGCCCTTCTCGACGGTCTGCCGCAGCCGCTCCTTGCTGAACCCGGCGGGCCGGCCCAGCGTGAAGAAGCCGACGATCACGGCGGCGAGCAGGGCGATCATCGGGGTGCCGATGATGTCGAAGACCCGCTGGTTCATGTTCGTGGGGTCGTCGACGACGATGTCCACCAGCGCCTTGGCCAGCATCAGCACCACCGGCAGCAGCACGGTCGCCAGGGTCGCGCCGAAGCCGGGGCGGCGCTCCAGTTCCTCCGAGGGGCGCTGCGGGAGCATCCGTTCCGGTGCCGGGACGTCGACCCAGCGGGCCGCGGCCTTCGAGAACAGCGGACCGCCGACGATCACGGTCGGTATGGCGACGAGGATGCCGAGCGCGAGGGTCACACCCAGGTTGGCGTGGAGCGCGTCGATCGCGACCAGCGGGCCGGGGTGCGGCGGGATCAGGCCGTGCATCACGGACAGACCGGCGAGCGCCGGGATGCCGATGCGCATCAGGGAGTAGTTGCCGCGCTTGGCGACCATCAGCACGACCGGGATCAGCAGGACGATGCCGACCTCGAAGAACAGCGGCAGGCCGATCACGGAGGCGATGAGCACCATCGCCCAGGGCATCGCACGCCCGCCCGCCCGTCGCCCGCCGAATTTGGCGAGGATCGTGTCGACGATCTGGTCGGCGCCACCGGAGTCGGCGAGGAGCTTGCCCAGGATCGCCCCGAGCGCGATCAGGACGCCCACGCCGGCCACCGTGGTGCCGAGCCCGGTGGTGAAGCTGGTGATGGCCTTGTCGAGCGGCGCTCCGGCGACCGCTCCGAGCGCCAGTGACCCGATGGTCAGCGCCAGGAAGGCATGGAGCTTGAACTTGGTGATGAGCAGGACGATCACGGCCATGCCCACCAGGACGGCGATGCCGAGCTGGGCGTGTCCGGCGGAGGTGATCGGCGGAGGTGTGTCCGCTGCCAGCATCTCGACGCTGAGTCTGGTCACGGGTGTTCCCTTGCGTTACGGGGGGGACGGGGGTGGGTGTTACGCGGTGGTGTCGGGAAGCGCCTCGAGTGCCTTCACGGCTCGCTCGGTGATCTCCTGCGGGCTGCCGCCGACGTTCACGGCGACTCCCGCCTCGTCCGGCTCCAGGGGCTGCAGCGTGGCGAACTGGGAGTCCAGCAGCGCGGTCGGCATGAAGTGCCCCTGGCGCTGCGTCATCCGGTCCTCGATCAGCTTCCGGTCGCCGGTGAGGTGCACGAACACCACTCCGGGAGCGGCGGCCCTGAGCCGGTCGCGGTACGACCGCTTCAGCGCCGAGCTGCTGACCACCCCGCCCAGTCCGGCCCGCCCGTGCGCCCAGTGACCGATGGCGTCCAGCCAGGGCCACCGGTCGGTGTCGTCGAGCGGGATCCCGGCCGACATCTTGTCGATGTTGGCCTGCGGGTGGAAGTCGTCGCCCTCGGCGTACGGGACGCCCAGCCGCGCGGCGAGCAAGGGACCGATCGTGGTCTTGCCCGTCCCCGCGACGCCCATCACGACGACGACCTGGGGGGTTCGCATCACTGCCTCGCTGTCTTCCTCGACATCCGACGCCACGGCGGCGTCGCCACACTGAAACCCATTAGGTACGACGAATTCAAGAGCCTGTGACATATAAGTCTGACTTTTTCCGTCGGTGATCCACGCCGTACGCTGAGTGCATGACCACACCGGGCCGGGGGCTGCACGGCCATGTACTGGACACCCTCGGCCCCGCGATCACGGCGGGCGAGTACCCGCCCGGCAGTGTGCTGCGCACCGACGAACTGGCCCAGCACTTCGAGGTGTCCCGCTCCGTGATGCGCGAGGCGGTCCGCGTGCTGGAGTCGATGCATCTGGTGGAGTCCCGCCGCCGCGTGGGCGTCACCGTCCGCCCCAAGTCCGAGTGGAACGTCTACGACCCGCAGGTCATCCGCTGGCGGCTCGCGGGCGCCGACCGCCCGCACCAACTGCGCTCGCTGACCGTGCTGCGCTCCGCGGTCGAACCGGTCGCGGCCGGCCTCGCCGCCAGGCACGCCACGGCGGAGCAGTGCGCCGAACTCACCCGGTGCGCGCTCGGCATGGTCGCCAACTCACGCGGCCACAAGCTGGAGGAGTACCTGGTCCACGACATCGCCTTCCACCGGGTCATCCTGAACGCCTCGGGCAACGAGATGTTCGCCCGGCTCGGCGACGTCGTCGCGGAGGTCCTGGCCGGCCGCACCCATCACGAGGTCATGTTCGAGGACCCCGACCCGGCCGCCGTCACCCTGCATGTGCGGGTGGCGGAGGCGGTCCGGGCGGGCGACGCGACCCGCGCCGAGGAGCTGACCAGGGAGATCACCGTGGGCGCCCTGCAGGAACTGGACATCCTGGCGCCCTAGCCGGAGCTATTCCAGGAAGTCCCCGTCCACATACACCCACGCCCCGTCGACCCGCTCGAACCGGCTCCGCTCGTGCAGCGAGCCGCCCCGGTAGGAGGCGCGGAAGGTCACCGTGCCCGTGCTGTGGAAGGCGGACCCGTCCGTGGTGTCCAGGATCTCCAGCCCCGTCCACCTCATCCGCGGATCGAGGTCCAGCCGCTCCGGCCGGGTCCGCGGATGCCAGGTGCGCAGCAGATACCCCGCGTCCCCCGTCACGAACGCGCTGTACCGCGACCGCATCAGCAGCTCGGCGGTCGGCGCGGCGGCCGGCCCCGCGTGGAAACGGCCGCAGCAGGCGGCGTAGGGCCGGGGGAGTCCGCAGGGGCAGGTGCGCGAGGCCATGGGCCACATTCTGCCTGGCCGAGGGGAGGCGCCCGCTGGTGCCGGGGTGCACAGTAGAAGCGCTGGAACTGTGTGCCCCGCAAGGGGCGCGGGGCTGTGCTCGGGCCACGACGGCGCCGCACACGACCCACGGCCCATCGCGGCACGACCCGCGGAGCGAGGTGGCGGACCATGACCCGACCCACGACCAGCCGTGCACCGGCCGTCAAGGAGTGGCGGCTGAACCTGTACCTGTCCGAGCACGACCCCGACACCACCGCCCGGATCATCCTGGACACCGGCGACAACGTCCTGGAGAGCCATGCGGAGGCCCGCCGGAACCCCTACGACCCCGACGTACCGGAGATAGGCGACGAACTCGCCGCCGGACGCGCCCTGATCGCCATGGGCCGCAGGCTGCTGCGCGCCGCGGACGGGGACATCAGGGCGGTGGGAGCGGCCGACACGGAGGAGGACCTGTCACCCCTGTGGCTGGACCGGGAATGACGCCCCTCGCCTCCCCTCACCTCCCCTTCCGTCCCTTCCGCAGGAAACGGCGCAGCCTCGTCAGCGGCCAGGTGTTGATCACGTCGTCCCGGGTGAGCCAGCCCCGCTGCGCCGTGCCGACGCCGTAGCGCAACTGCGTGAGATGCGGCACGGAGTGCGCGTCGGTGTTCACGGCGAACCGCACGCCGTGCTCCCTGGCGCGCAGGATGTCCTCGTCGCGCAGGTCGAGACGGTCCGGCTGGGCGTTGACCTCCAGCGCGGTGCCGGTGCGCGCGCAGGCCGCGAACACCTCGTCCCAGTCGGCGTCGACACCCGCCCGCTTGCCGATCAGCCGGGTCGTCGGGTGCCCGATGATGTTGACGTACGGGTTCTCGCAGGCCCGCACCAGCCGCCGCGTCATCGCCTTCCGGCCCAGGTCGAAGTGCGAGTGCAGCGAGGCCACGCACAGGTCGAAGCCGGCCAGGAACTCCTCCGGCCAGTCCACCGAGCCGTCCGGGCCGATGTTGAGCTCCGTGCCGTGCAGCAGCCGCATCCTGTGGCGGGCGCCGTCCAACTCCCGCACCCGCTCCCGCTGGGCGAGGATCTTCTCGTCGGTCATGCGCTGCATGTACAGGTTGGGTGCGTGGTCCGTGACGGCGTAGTACGCGTAGCCGCGCTCGGCGGCCGCCGCCACCATCTCCTCCAGCGGAGCCAGCCCGTCGGTGAGATCGGTGTGGGTGTGCAGGTCGCCGCGGATGTCCTTCTCGGTCACCACCTCGGGCAGCTCGCCGTGCAGGGCCGCCTCGATCTCCCCGCGGTCCTCCCGCAACGCCGGCTCGATCCACGGCAGCCCGAGCCGGGCGTACACCTCCTCCTCGGTGCGCGAGGCCAGCGACTTCCCGCTCTCGGCGTCGAACAGGCCGTACTCGGACAGCTTCAGCCCCTGGTGCACGGCGATGGTACGGGTGCGGATGTTGTGCGCCTTCGAACCGGTGAAGTACTGCATCGCGGCACCCCACGACTCCGGCGGCACCACCCGCAGATCCACCTGGAGCCCCTTGCCCGTGCGGATCGACGTCTTCTTCGAGCCCCGCGCGATGACCTCCGCGGTGGCCGGCAGCTCGCACAGCGCCGCCATGAACGCCTCCGACCTCTTCGCCGCGACCAGGAGGTCCAGATCCCCGACGGTCTCCCGCATACGGCGCAGCGAGCCGGCGTACGCGCAGCGCTTGCACCCGGTCACCGCGGACAGCTCCGCGACGATCTCCTCGGCGGTGTCCAGGGCCAGCGACAGCGGCACCCGCGCGCCCGCCCGCTGGAGCAGCTCGATGCCGTGGCGGATGTTGTCCTGCGTCTTCTCGCCGAAGCCCTTCAGATCGGCCAGCGCGTCCGCCTCGATCGCCGCGGCCAGCTCGTTCACCGAGGAGATGTGCAGGTCCTCGTAGAGCCGCAGCGCCTTCTTCGGGCCCAGGGTGGGGATCGTGATCAGCTCCCGCACCCCGGCGGGGATCTTCGCCCGGCGCTCCTCGACCACCGCCATCTTCCCCGTGCGCAGGTACTCGGCCACCTTGTCGGCGATCGACTTCCCCACGTTCGGGATCTCCTTCAGGCCGCCCTCGTCCAGCTTGGAGATGTCGGCCGGATAGCCGCCGATGGCACGCGCCGCCTTCTCGTAGGCGCGCGCCTTGAAGGCGTCGCCTCCCGTGATCGCGATGAGGTCCGCGTACTCCCGCAGGAGCGCCTCGACCTCGTCATTGGGCCGGGCCACCCTTCAAGTTTAGAAAAACCTTCATGGATCCGGGCAAACCTCTACGGAACGTTCCGGAGCACTGGCAGCGGCGGCAGCTTCGTCCCGTAGACCCACTCCTGGAACAGCCCGGCCGGCGACTCGTCCGTGAACCGGGCCACGTGCGCGGTGAACGTCTCCGTCGTCACCGAGCCGTTCCGGTGCAGCCGCACCCATCCGCGCAGCATGTGGAAGAACGCGTCGTCGCCCAGCGCGCAGCGCACCGCGTGCAGGGTCACGCCGCCCCGCTCGTAGAGCCGGTCGTCGAACATCGCCTTGCGGCCCGGGTCGGCCAGCCTGAGGTCCTGCGGCAGCGTGGCCAGCAACCGGTGTGCGGCGGCGGCCAGTTGCTGGGCGCTGCGGCCGCCGGAGCGCTCGGACCACAGCCACTCCGCGTACTTGGCGAAGCCCTCGTTCAGCCAGATGTGCCGCCAGTCGGCGATGGACACGCAGTTGCCGAACCACTGGTGCGCCAGCTCGTGCGCCACCAGCCGCTCCGAACCCCGGGCGCCGTCCACGTGGTTGGAGCCGAACAGCGACAACCCCTGTGCCTCGACCGGCACATCGAGCTCCTCCTCGGTCACCGCGACCGCGTAACCG
Source organism: Streptomyces sp. NPDC001093 (assembly GCF_040298985.1). NCBI lineage: Bacteria > Bacillati > Actinomycetota > Actinomycetes > Kitasatosporales > Streptomycetaceae > Streptomyces > Streptomyces sp. NPDC001093. Next base: position 59,040 of record NZ_JBEPBF010000008.1, read on the forward strand.
TCGAACGGGTACGGCCCGAACAGCTCCTGGAACAGCTCCATCATCGCCGGCTGCCGCGCGAAGTCCCGGGAGAACTCGGGCAGCAGCCGCGCCGGGATGTGCCCGTGCTGCGGCACGCCCCCCGGGCCCGGATCGCCCAGCAGCACCGTCTGGAACCGGCCGATCGCCAGGCCGACCAGATAACTGGACGTGGGCGCGGACTGCTCGTACACCCACGTCGTCGTGGAGGCCTTCGTCGTACGGGTCAGCAGGCGCCCGCCCGTGACCACCGCGTACGCGGACGGGACGGTGACCGAGATCTGGTAGGACGCCTTGTCGGCGGGCCGGTCGTTGCACGGGTACCAGGACGGCGCCCCGACCGGCTGGCTCGCCACCAGCGCGCCGTCCGCCAGCTCCTCCCAGCCGAGCCCGCCCCACGGGCTGGCCACCGGCCTGGGGTTGCCGGACCAGTGGACCTCCACCGTGAACGCGGCGCCGGCCCGGACGGGCTTGGCCGGGCGGATCCGCAGCCGTCCGCCGCGGTGCGTGAAGTGCGGCGGCCGGCCGTCCACCCGCACCCGGCCGATCCTGAAGTCGGCCAGGTTGAGCTCGAATTCCGTGAGCGGCGCATGGCCCGCTATGGCGTTGATCCGGGCCGTGCCGGACAGCCGGTTCGGACCGGGGCGGTAGTCCAGCGCGAGTTCGTAGCGGTGCACCCGGTAGCGGGAGTCACCGTTGTCCGGGAAGTACGGGTCCCGGCCGACCGACTGCTGAACTGCCACTGCTGTGTCCGCTCCCTGCGCTGTGCCACCACCGGGTGCCGGGGCCGCACCCGGATGGCCCGCGTTCAGGGACGCCATGCCTCGATCGGGTTGCCGAGCCAGCGGGTGTCGTCCGGGACGGACTCCGCCGCCATGACGAGCGACGCGGGCCCCAGGGTCGTACGGGCCCCGACCGTGCTGCCGGGCAGCACGATCCCGCCAGGGCCCAGCGTGGCGCCCTCACGGAGGACCACAGTATCCGTCCGCAAGATCCGGTCGTGGAAGAGGTGTGTCTGCAGCACACAGCCACGATTGACGGTCGCCGCGTCCTGAAGGGTCACCAGGTCCGTCTCCGGCAGCCAGTAGCTCTCCACCCACACGCCCCTGCCGATGCGCGCGCCGAGCCCGCGCAGCCACGCCGTCAGCACCGGCGTCCCCGGCACGGCCCCGGCCAGCCACGGCACCGCCAGCACCTCGACGAACGTGTCCGCCAGCTCGTTCCGCCACACGAACGAACTCCACAGCGGATGCTCCCCGGCCCGGTGCCGCCCCACGAGCAGCCACTTCGCGAGGACCGAGACGACCGCCGCGGCCACACCCGCCCCCAGCAGCACCGCACCCGACAGCGCCCAGGCCCACGGCCCCAGCGCGCACAGCACCGCCACCGTCCCCGCGGCCAGCGCCGCCGAACACAGCACCGGCACGATCCGGCACAGCTCCACCAGACCGCGCGCCCACAGCAGCCGCGCGGGCGGCTCGTACGTGCGGCTCTGATCCCCGCCGGCCGCACTGCGCGGCAGCTTCACCGGCGGCAGCCCCAGATACGAGGTGCCCTTCTTCGCCTTCTTCGGCGTCGCCGACAGCACGCCGACCAGACCGCCGTCCGGCACGCTCCGGCCCGGCCCGGTCATCCCGGAGTTCCCGAGGAAGGCCCGCCGCCCGATCTCCGCGCGCCCGATCCGCATCCAGCCGCCGCCCAGCTCGTACGGCGCCGTCAGCGTGTCGTCCGCCAGGAACGCCCCGTCGCCGACCGTGGTCAGGCTCGGCAGCGCGAGCACCGTCGACACCTCGGCCCGCCGCCCGATCCGCATCCCCAGCAGCCGCAGCCACACCGGCGTGACCAGCCCCGCGTACAGCGGGAACAGCGTCTCCCGGGACCGGTCCATCAGCTGCGTCACGGTCCACGCCTGCCAGCCGACCCGGCTGTGCGTCGGATGCGTGCCCTCGCGCAGCCGCAGACTGAGCACGCGTACGGCGACCAGGATCAGCAGCGCGTACGCCAGCCCGTAGGCGAGCGTGGCCGGCACCAGCCCGAGCGCGGCCCCGCGCAGCGCCTGGGGCAGCGAGCCCCCGGGTGCCACGAAGAGACGGGCGACCAGCAGCGCGGCCACCCCCGCCACCAGCGGCAGCGAACTCAGCGCCAGGCCGGTGACGCCGTACATCACCCGCCAGTACGTGCCCCGCCGCGGCCGCTCCTTCGGCCAGGTGCGTTTGGCCTTGCCGAGCTTGACCGCGGGCGCGCCCGCCCAGCGCTGGCCGGTCGGGATCTGCCCGCCGACCGCCGAGCCGGGGGCCACCTCGGCCCGCTTGCCGACGCGGGCGCCCGGGAAGAGCATGCTGCGGGTGCCGACGGTGGCGTGCGCGCCGACCTTGACCGGCCCGATCTCCAGCCGGTCGCCGTCCAGCCAGTGTCCGGACAGGTCGACCTCGGACTCCACGGCCGCGCCCCGGCCCAGCTTGAGCATGCCGGTGACCGGCGGCAGCGAGTGCAGGTCCACCTCGGGCCCGACCTTCGCACCCAGCGCACGGGCATACCGCTCCAGCCAGGACCCGGTCAGCGAGGTGGCCCCGCTGAACTCGGCCAGCCGCTCGGCCGCCCACAGCCGCAGATGCACGCCTCCACCACGCGGGTACCGGCCGGGCGCCACGCCCCGCAGCAGCAGCCGCGCCCCGCCCGCCGCGAGCGCGATCCGGCCGGGCGGCGTGAAAAGCAGCAGCGCACCGGCCGCGAGCAGCCACCAGGGGGCGGTCGGCAGCCAGGAGTAGCCGGGCAGCAGGTTCCCGACGGCGGCCAGGACCACCGTCCAGCGCAGCCCGAGCAGGGTGAACAGCGGAAGCAGCAGCAGGAGCTGCACGGCCTGGGCGCGGACCGGGACCGGCGCGATGGTGCGGGCCCCTCCGTCGTCCTGTGCCGAGGCCTCCAGCCGCCGGGCCAGCTTGCGCAGGACGGGCTGCTGGTAGATGTCGAGGACGGCGGCGCTCGGGTAGCGGGTGCGCAGCCGGGTGGTGAGCTGGGCGGCGGCCAGCGAGCCGCCGCCGATCGCGAAGAAGTCGTCCTGGGCGCTGGTCACCGGGATGCCCAGGACCTCCGCCCACTGCTCGGCGAGCCAGGCCTCGGTGCCGTACAGCTCGGCCTTGGGCGCTTCGACGCCCTCCAGGGGCCACGGCAGGGCGTTGCGGTCCACCTTGCCGGACGTCCGGGTCGGCAGCTCGGCGACGGGCGCGAGCAGCGGCACCAGCGCGGCGGGCAGCCCGGCGCGCAGCTCCTCGACGGCGGCGGCACGGTCCCAGCCCTCCTGGGTGACCACGTAACCGACGAGGAGCTGATTGCCGCCGCGGGCGGTGCGCACGGCGGCCGCGGCCCCGGCGACCCCGGGCAGGGCCTGCAGCGCGGCATCCACCTCACCGAGCTCGATCCGCCGCCCGCCCAGCTTGATCTGCTCGTCGGCCCGGCCCAGGAAGATCAGCCCCTCGGGCTCGGCCCTGACCAGGTCACCACTGCGATAGGCCCGCTCCCAGCCCAGCGAGTGCAGCGGCGCGTACTTCTCGGCGTCCTTCTCGGGATCGAGGTAGCGCGCGAGCCCGACCCCGCCGATCACGAGCTGCCCGCTCGCCCCCATGGGTACCGGCTCACCGGCCTCGTCGACGACGGCGAGCTCCCACCCGTCGAGCGGCAGCCCGATCCTGATGGGCTCCGCACCGGTCAGCAGTGCCGCACAGGCCACGACGGTCGCCTCGGTCGGGCCGTAGGTGTTCCACACCTCGCGCCCCTCGGTGACCAGCCGCTGCGCCAGCTCGGGCGGGCAGGCCTCGCCGCCGAAGATCAGCAGGCGTACGTCGTTGAGCGTCTCCGGCTCCCACAGCGCGGCCAGCGTGGGCACGGTCGAGACGACGGTGATCTCCTGCTCGACCAGCCACGGCCCGAGATCGGCACCGCTCCTGACCTGCGACCGGGGCACCGGCACCAGACAGGCGCCGTACCGCCAGGCCAGCCACATCTCCTCACAGGAGGCGTCGAAGGCGACGGAGAGTCCGGCCATCACCCGGTCGCCGGGCCCGATCGGCTCCTCCGTGAGGAACAGGGCCGCCTCGGCGTCCACGAAGGCGGCGGCGCTGCGATGGGTGACGGCGACGCCCTTGGGCTTCCCGGTGGACCCGGAGGTGAAGATGATCCAGGCGTCCTGCTCGGCGCCGGGCCGCGCGGCGGAGGAGCGGGAGGTGCTCTGGAGGGCGCCGGACGTGCCCGCGACGGTGCCGGAGGCGCCCTGGACGGTGATGGTGTGCCCGGCCCCGACGACGGCCCGTACCTCAGCCTCCCCGAACACCAACTCCGCCCGCTCGTCCGGGTCCTCGGCGTCGACCGGGACATAGGCGGCACCGGCGGCGAGCACGGCGAGGACCGCGACGTAGAGCTCGTTGGTCCCCGAGGGGACCCGCACACCGACCCGGTCCCCGAGCCCGACGCCCGCACCGGCGAGCCGCCGCCGCAGCCGCTCCACCTCGCCGGCCAGCGCACGGTAGGTCAGACACGTCGTGCCGTCGTCCAGTGCCGGCTCGTCCGGATGGGACCGCACGGTCGCGTCGAAGACGTCGACCAGCGTGCGCGGCGACGCCGCGGGGCGCGCGGAGAAGCGGGCCCGGTCGCCGAACTGCGTGCGGATCTCTTCGTCGAGCAGGCCGAGAGCGCTGCTCTCGTCTATGGCTGCCATCGGGTCCTCACGTCGGGTCCGGCTGGGTGACAAGCCGGAAATATTAGTACGACGTTATGCTCCGGCCCTGTGCCGAGCCGCTCGAAAGGCCCGTTCGGGTGAGTACGCAGACCCGGCCCCGGCCCGCTGACCTGCCGATCTCCGCGCCGGACGAGAGATGGCCCACACACACCGTCAAGGGGCGGTCACTCCGGGGCAGTTGGCGCTCCCGCGAGCTCCTGGGAAACCGGAAAAGCAGAGGGCCCCTGCTGAGCAGGGGCCCTCACTGGTGTCCGAGGGGGGACTTGAACCCCCACGCCCGATAAAGGGCACTAGCACCTCAAGCTAGCGCGTCTGCCATTCCGCCACCCGGACAAGGTGTCTGTCGTGCTCGGGGATCCCTTTCGGCGGGGTTTCCCTCGCGGCGACGAAGGAAACATTACCAGGCTTTCGGGGGTGGCTGATCACCCCCCGGCCCCCGGAGCGCGTCGTGCGTGAACGGCGTGTGACGGGCCGGGACCGGTCTTGGGCGGCGGGCGGGGGAGAGGGAGGATGAGGAGGACCACCAGCAGCGACAGCGCGGGAGGAAGCACGTGAGCGAGACGGACACGGCCAGGAGCGTCACCGGCGAGGACGAGGTCGTGGACCTCTGCCGCGAGCTGATCCGGTTCGACACCAGCAACTACGGCGACCACTCGGGCCCCGGCGAGCGCAAGGCGGCCGAGTGGGTCGCGGAGAAGCTCGCCGAGGTCGGTCTCGAACCGAAGGTCTTCGAGTCGCACCCGGGGCGCGCCTCGACGGTGGCCCGCGTCGAGGGGGAGGACCCGTCCCGGCCCGCGCTGCTGATCCACGGCCACCTGGACGTCGTACCGGCCAACGCCGCGGACTGGACCCACGACCCGTTCTCCGGCGAGGTCGCCGACGGGTGCGTGTGGGGGCGCGGGGCCGTCGACATGAAGGACATGGACGCCATGACTCTCGCGGTCGTGCGCGACCGGCTCAGGAGCGGGCGGCGGCCCCCGCGCGACATCGTGCTCGCCTTCCTCGCCGACGAGGAGGCGGGCGGCACGTACGGCGCCCGCCACCTGGTCGACCGCCACCCCGGGCTGTTCGAGGGCGTCACGGAGGCGATCAGCGAGGTCGGAGGCTTCTCGTTCACCGTGAACGAGCAGCGCCGGCTCTACCTGATCCAGACGGCCGAGAAGGGCATGCACTGGATGAAGCTGACCGTGGCCGGCACCGCCGGGCACGGCTCGATGATCCACCGCGACAACGCCATCACCGAGCTGTCCGAGGCCGTGGCCCGGGTCGGCCGGCACCGGTTCCCGGTGCGGGTCACCAAGACCACCCGGGCGTTCCTCGACGAGCTGGGCGACGCGCTCGGCACCGAACTGGACCCGGAGGACATGGAGTCCACCCTGCTCCGGCTCGGCGGCATCGCCAAGTTCATCGGCGCCACCCTCAGCAACACCGCCAACCCCACCCAGCTCAACGCCGGTTACAAGGTCAACGTCATCCCGGGCGAGGCCACCGCGCACATCGACGGCCGCTTCCTGCCCGGCTACGAGGAGGAGTTCCTCGGCGACCTCGACCGGCTGCTCGGACCGCACGTCCGCCGCGAGGACGTGCACACCGACAAGGCGGTCGAGACCACCTTCGACGGGGCGCTGGTGGAGGCCATGCAGTCCGCGCTGCTCGCCGAGGACCCCACGGCCAAGGCGATCCCCTACATGCTCTCCGGCGGCACCGACGCCAAGTCCTTCGACGATCTCGGCATCCGCGGCTTCGGCTTCGCCCCGCTGAAGCTGCCGCCGGAGCTGGACTTCGCCGGCATGTTCCACGGCGTGGACGAGCGGGTGCCGGTGGACGGGCTGCGGTTCGGCGTTCGGGTCCTCGACCGGTTCATCGACGCATCGTGAGGTTCTGGGCCGAGACGGCCCAGATATTCGGGCGCTCGTACGAGATCGACTGGAACGGGTGAATGCGACGATCGGTTCGTAGCTTCATTAGTTCCTCCTCGTTACAGGTGATGTGACTCCGCACCTTGGGGTCGCTTTGCCAACAAGGAGGAATAATGATCAAGAAGGTCGTCGCTGCTGCGGCTGCCACCGGTGGGCTGGTTCTCGCGGGCGCGGGCCTCGCCGTCGCCGACTCGGGTGCTCAGGGTGCCGCCGTGCACTCCCCGGGTGTCGTCTCCGGCAACGTCGTGCAGGTGCCCGTGCACGTCCCGGTGAACGTCTGCGGCAACACGGTCAACGTGATCGGGCTCCTGAACCCCGCCTTCGGCAACAAGTGCTTCAACGACTGACGACGACCTCCTGAGGGGGGCGTCATTTTCGAGCCGCCGGCCCCGGAGCGCGTGCCATGCGTTCCGGGGCCGACCGGCCTCTTGCGTGGCGGCACGGTCCGCGAGGACCGGGCGCGCCACGCCACCGCGAGGCACGCACAGCAGGATCGAAGGCAGGGGAACAACGGAAATGCGACAGGGCACCCGTAAGGGCCTGATGACCATGGCGGCGGCCACGGGTGTGATCGCCGCCGCAAGCGGCTACGCCCACGCCGACGCGGGCGCGTTCGGCACCGCCGCCGGCTCGCCCGGCGTACTGTCCGGCAACACGGTGCAGGCGCCGGTGCATGTGCCGGTGAACGTGTGCGGCAACACCGTGAACGTCGTCGGGCTGCTCAACCCGGCGGTGGGCAACAGCTGCGCCAACCACGGCGGCACGTCCGGGGGCCACGGCGGCTCCGGCGGCTCGCACGCGGGCGGCCACACCGCCGGCTCACCCGGCGTCGGCTCCGGCAACACCGTCCAGGCGCCGATCGACGTTCCGGTGAACGTCTGCGGCAACAGCGTGAACGTCATCGGGGTCGGCAACGCCACCGCGGGCAACGACTGCGCCAACGGAGGCGGCGGTCACTCCAGCCAGCCGCCGGGCGGCGGCCACGGCAACCCGCCCGGGCAGCCGGGACACCCCGGCCATCCGGGACACCCTGGCCATCCTGGACACCCGGGGCACCCCGGCCATCCGGGACACCCCGGCCACCCGGGGCACCCCGGGCAGCCGGGTCATCCGGGCGGCCCGACCACCCCGCCCGGCCAGGGCGGTCACACGCCCCAGGGACACCACGGGTCCACCCAGGTCGAGCAGCACGGCGGCCGCTCCGCCCAGCCTCTGACCAACGCCCAGCTCGCGCACACCGGCAGCGAGCTGCCGCTGGACCTCGTGCTGCCGGTCGGAGCGGGCGCGCTGCTCGCGGGCGCGGTGCTCTACCGCAAGGCCCGGGCCACCTCGTAGCCGGCAGCCCCGGGTACGGGATGCGGTGAACGGAGCGGGCCCCGCCATGACAGACGGGGCCCGCTCCGGTTCAGCTCGCCGACCTCACCACGTGGCACGCACCTGGCGGATGATCCGCCGGCGCAGGCGCACCCTTCGGCTGCCGTCGCGCAGCAGGCTCAGTCGGTCCAACTCCCAGTGTCCGTACTCGGCATGGTCCGTCAGCAGGCGTGTGGCCTCCTTGCGGGACACCCCGCGAGGCACGTACACGTCGACAAATTCGTATTCCGGCATCGCATCTATTGTGCGGGCTGGGGCCCGGTACGGATAGCGTCTGCACTATGTCTGATGCTGCGCAGCCCACCGCTGCCGAGGTACGCGCCGCCGCCGAGGCGGTCAAGACCGCGCTCGACCGTCATCTGGCCGCGGTCGAACGCAGGTCGGGTGAGGACGACCCGGCGGTCTTGGAGGCGTTCAACCAGCTGGCCGCGGCCGCCGAGGTGTACGACGAGCTGCTCTACGACCGCTACGACGAGGTCACGCCCTTCGAGATCCCCGGTGCGGAGGAGCTGCCGCCGTACGCGGGTCCCGAGGAACCGAACGCGATCAGCGTGCTGATCCGCCGCGACTACGCCGTGGTGGAACCCCAGCGACTGCTGGCGCAGGCCCAGCGGGTCGAGGCGGCGGAGTACGAGGCCGCGGGCGGCCTGGCCGAGGACGCCGCCGGCACGGTTCCGGGCGCGCTGGGCATCCTCTTCGGCGAGTTCGAACCGGACGAGATCGCTTCCCGGCACAAGGAGTTCGGCCTGGAGGAGGGCGACTCCACGCTCTGGGTCACCGCCGCGGACGAGGCGCCCGAGGCGGGGGAGTGGCTGGAGGCGCCCTTCGAGCACTTCGATCCGCAAGGGGTGGTGTGCCGCTTCGACGTCAGCGCCGTCTTCGACGACGAGGACGAGTCCGACGAAGAGGACGATCTCGGGTTCGAAGAAGACGAGGACGAGGACGCGGACGACGACCAGGCCGAGGACGAGGACCTGGAGCCGCTGGACGCCGAGAAGTGAGCGGGGCCGGCGGTGCCGGGGCGGCCTGAGGCCGCTTCGGCACCGCCGGATTCCGCCGTCGAGGCTGGTCGGCGTCGCGGCGGAAGGAGATTCACACCCGCAGCAGCGTCTGCAGGCGCGTCGTGCGGGGCTTCGCCGGCGTCTCCGCCACCGCCTTCGGCAGGGCCTGTTCCACACCGTGGACCACCGACAGATGCCGCTCCGCCCGGCCGAAGGCCGTGTACACCCAGGGTCTGCTGAGCGCCTGCGCGGCGTCGCCGGGCAGCACGACGACCGCCGCCGGCCAGCGCGCGCCCACCGCCTGGTGTGCGGTCAGCGCCCACCCGTGCCGTACGGCGCCCTCCACCCGCTCGCGCGGTACGACCACCGCCGTGCCCGCGCACGACAGGTGCAGCCCGTCCGCGTCGGCCTTCACCACCGTGCCCGGCACCGTACGGCCCGGGGCGGGGGAGTAGGCGATCCGGTCGCCGGGGTCGAAGCCGCCGAAGCGGCCCGGGCCGGGGTTGAGGCGCTCCTTCAGCGCGGAGTTGAGGGCGCGGGTGCCCGCGGCGCCGCCGTGCCCGGGGGTGATCACCACGGTCTGGTCGGCCGGGACACCGAGCGCCCGCGGCACCGAGTCGGCGACCAGCTGGACGGTCCGGTGCACGGCCTCGCCCGCGTCCCGCACCGGGACGATGACGATCTCCTTGCCCGGGGCGGCGACCTGGTTCAGCTCGCCGACGCCGATGCCGGAGACCAGCTCGCCGATCGGGCCCAGGTCGGGGATGCGGGAGGCGAGCTGCGGGCAGACGCGGGCGGCGAGCAGATCGGCGAAGACCCGCCCCGGTCCGGCCGACCACAGCACCGCCGGGTCGCCGCTGAGCACCAGCCGGGCCCCGTCGGACAGCGACTCCACCAGCATGGCGGCGCTCTCCACGTCGAGCTGCGGCGCGTCCAGCACGACCAGCAGATCGAGTTCCAGCGCGCCGTCCGTGTCCCGGCCCGGTCCCTCGGCGCCGGACAGCAGACCGGCGGTCGTGCCCACGCTGTGCTCCGCCGGGTCCGTGCCCAGCAGGGCGGCGAGGCGGTGGCGTCCGTCGGGGGTGTGGCAGACGGCGAAGGCCCGCAGGCCCGCGGTGCGGGCGGCACCGAGCAGCGCGGCCGGTTCGGCGCGGGCCGCCTCCCCGCCGGTGTGCAGCACCAGGCCGTGCCCGGCGACCGCGCGGACCAGCTCGGCCGCGCCGCCGGAGGCGGCGTCGACCGCCGCCTGCCAGGCCTGCTCGGTCTCCTTGGGCAGCGAGTTGACCAGCCGGGCCAGGCCGTCGGCGAGGCTCTCCTCGGCCAGTGCGTACCGCTCCAGGCCGACGAGGACCCGCACCGGCCGCTCCTCCTCGTCCGCGCCCTCTTCCGCCTCCTGCGCCGCGCCGGCTCCCGGTTCCTCCAGGGCGTCCTGGAACGCCAGGGCCTCGCCCTCCGCGAGCGTGCTCTGCACCGCCGCGTCCGGGTCCGGGACGCCCTGCTTGCCCAGCGCCGCGGTGAGCGTGGGCAGTTCCAGCGCGGTGTGCCCGGCCAGGGCCGCCTGCTCCAGCAGCCAGACGGTGAGCGCACGAGCCCGCCGCTCGTCGCCCGGGCCGCAGGCGGCGCCGAGCAGGGCGCGGGCGAAGCCGTCGGCCTGGTCGGGCCGTACGCCGCTGATCCGCAGCAGCTGCCAGGGGTCCTCGCGCAGCGCCGCATCGGCGCCCTCGCCCAGTGCCGCGGCCACCTGGGGAGCCAGGGCCTCGGGCGCACCGCCTTCGGCCAGCACCCGGCGTACGTCCTCCACCGTCTCCGGTGCCGGGGCGGCGGCCGGGGCCGGCGCGGGCTGCGGTCGGGGTACGGGTTCCGGGGCCGGGCGGCGCGGCGCGCGTGCGGGCTCGGCGAAGACCGTGGCCGCCGGCTTTTCGCCGCTCTCCATCGCCCGCACCGCCGCGAGCAGGTCGGCCGCCTTGCCGCTCAGCTTGGCGCCGCTCTCGATCGGCCCCTGCTTCTCGGCCTTACGCCGCGCGATCCGCTCCCGCTCGAGCCGCTGCGCAGCCAACTCGGCCTCGGCCTCGGACAACTGGGCAGGGCCGGCGCCCTCGCTTCCGGCCCCGGGCTTGGACGGCTGGAGGGAGTCGGCGCCTTCGCCCTCGGCCTCGGACCGCCGGGTGGAGTCTGCCTCTGCGCCCTCGCCGCCGCCCGAGCCCGCCGCCTCTTCGGCGCCCTCGGTGCCGTCCGCGATCGCTGCCCCCTCGGCGCCCGCCTCCTCGCCGCCGCCCGCGCCGTCCCCGCTCCGGCCTCCGCCCCCGACCGCGCTCGCCCCCGCGCCGCTCCGGCCCTCGGTGCCGCTCGCCGCAAGGCCGTTCGCACGGCTCGCCCCGGACGCGGCCGCCCCACCCGGGCCCTCGGGTGTGTCCGGTGTCCCCGGCCCGGCCTTCTCCGTGGTCTCCGGCTCCGTGCTCACAGCGTGCTCCAGTCGTGATCGGGATAGCGGTGCACGGGCGCCGACACATCGTCCAGCGCCCGGCAGATCTCGTCAGGAAGACTAAGGGCCTCCACTGACAATGCCGCCGTGAGCTGCTGCGCGGTGCGCGCGCCGACGATCGGCGCGGCCACGCCGGGCCGGTCCCGGACCCAGGCGAGGGCCACCTGGAGCGGGGTCACGGCGAGTCCGTCGGCGGCCGTCGTCACCGCGTCCACGATCCGGGTCGCCGTGTCGTCCAGGTAGGGCTCGACGAACGGCGCCAGGTGCTCGGAGGCGCCGCGCGAGTCCGGGGGAGTGGTGTGCCGGTACTTGGCGGTGAGCACGCCCCGGCCGAGCGGGGAGGAGGGCAGCAGCCCGACCCCGAGATCCAGCGCGGCGGGCAGCACTTCCCGTTCCACGCCCCGCTGCAGCAGTGAGTACTCCATCTGCGTGCTGGCCAGTCGCGTGCGCATGCCCGGCGCCGCGAGCTGCCAGGTCGCGGCCTTGGCGAGCTGCCAGCCGCAGAAGTTGGAGACGCCTGCGTACCGGGCGCGGCCGCTGCTGACCGCTATGTCCAGGGCCTGGAGGGTCTCCTCCAGTGGGGTCCCGGGGTCGAAGGCGTGGATGTGCCACACGTCGACGTAGTCCGTGCCCAGGCGGGCCAGGGAGGCGTCGAGGGCGGCGAGCAGATGGCCGCGGGAGCCGTCGAAACGGCGGTCGGGGTCGGGGACGCTGCCGGCCTTGGTGGAGAGCACCAGGTCCCGGCGCGGCACCAGGCCGTCCATCAGCTGACCGAGCAGGTACTCCGCCTCGCCGTTGCCGTACACGTCCGCGGTGTCGACCAGGGTGCCGCCGGCTTCCCAGAACGCCTTCAGCATGTCCGCGGCGTCGTGCTCGTCGGTGTCCCGGCCCCAGGTGAGGGTGCCGAGTCCGATCCGGGACACACGCAGGCCGGTACGGCCGAGATGCCTCTGCTCCATGCGGGCGAGATTACTGGCCAGAACCGGTGCGGTGGGTTGCCTGTGGATAACCTGGCCGGGCCGCGGACCCGTCTTTTCCAGGTGCCCGGCGCCTGCCCCCGCCTCCGTCCCCGCGCTAAGGTCGCCCCACCAGAACGTTACTCATGGGTAAGGGGATCGGCGATGCAACTCGGGATCAACCTCGGCTACTGGGGTGCCGGAATGGACGGGGACAATCTGGCCGTGGCCCAGGAGGCCGACCGGCTGGGCTTCTCCGTGTGCTGGGCCGCCGAGGCCTACGGCTCCGACGCGGCGACGGTGCTGTCCTGGGTCGCCGCCCAGACCGAGCGCATCGACGTCGGCTCGGCCATCTTCCAGATCCCGGCCCGCCAGCCCGCGATGACCGCGATGACGGCCGCGACGCTCGACTCGCTGTCCGGCGGCCGCTTCCGGCTCGGGCTCGGCGTGTCCGGCCCGCAGGTCTCCGAGGGCTGGTACGGCGTCAAGTTCGACAAGCCGCTCGCCCGCACCCGCGAGTACGTCGAGATCGTACGCAGGGCCATGACCCGGGAGCGGCTGACGTACGAGGGCGAGCACTGGACGCTGCCGCTGCCCGGCGGCCCGGGCAAGCCGATCAAGCTGACCGTGCACCCGCAGCGCGAGCACATCCCGCTGTACATCGCCGCGATCGGCCCGAAGAACCTCGAGCAGACCGGTGAGATCGCCGACGGCGCCCTGCTGATCTTCCCCGCCGCCGACCACCTCGAGGACACCACCCTCAAGTACCTGCGCGCCGGCCGGGAGAAGGCGGGCAGGACCCTCGACGGCTTCGACGTGTGCCCGACCCTGCCCATCGCCGTCGGCGACGACAAGGACGTGGCCCGGCTCGCCGACACCTTCCGGCCGTACACCGCGCTGTACGTCGGCGGCATGGGCAGCGCCAAGCAGAACTTCTACAACCAGCTCGCCCAGCGCATGGGATACGAGAAGGAGGCCGCCGAGATCCAGCAGAAGTACCTGTCCGGCGACAAGCAGGGCGCCGCGGCCGCGGTCCCGCACGATCTCATCGACAAGACGACTCTGCTGGGCTCCGTCGACCGCATCGCCGACCGGATGAAGGCCTACGCCGCCGCCGGTGTCACCACCCTCAGCCTGTCGCCGGCCGGCTTCACCCTGGACGAGCGGCTCGCCTCCCTGCGGGCCGGCCGCGAGGCCCTGGAGCGCGCGGGACTGGCCTAGGAGACTTCAGCGGCCGTGGTGGGGGCTCGGGGGTCTTCCCCGCCACGGCCGTCACCGGAAACAACGCGCCGGGAGCCGCGCGGTTACGACCGTGGCGTCATCCTTTTGGCCGAGCGGACACGCACAGCTGTTGCACGCCCCAGACTGTCCGCATTTGACTCGTTCTATGCTTTCGGCCAAGAGTGTGTTCCAGGAGATCCTCGACAACGACGAGGCGTTCCGGCTCTTCTGCTCCGTCGCCGCCGGCGGGGAGTCCCAGGGTGGCTGGGAGAACCGGCGGATCGCCGCGCTGGTCCCGCCCGGCGAACGCGCCCTGGCCCCGAAGATCGCCCGGCACGGCGCCGACGAGGACAAACACGGACGCATCTTCCACGCCCTGATGAGGAAACGCGGGCTCGCCCCCGTCGCCGTACCGCCCGAGACCGACTACACGATGCTGCTGGAGCGGCAGGGCATCGGCCTCGCCCACGACAGGCTCCGGCGGGACGAGCCGCTCACCGAGCGGGACATCATCGTCTACCTCGCCCACAGCCGCGTCACCGAACAGCGCGCCGCCGAGCAGATGCAGCTGCTGCTCAGGCTGTTCGCCGCCCATCCCGAGGTGGGCAGGGCCATACGCATGATCTCCGACGACGAGGACAACCACCTCGCCTACACCCACGAGGAACTGCTGCGGTTCGCCGCCGCCGGGCATGGCCGGCTGATCCAGCGCACCCTGCGCGCGTGCGCCCTCGCCGAGATCCGCGTCCACCGGGACGTCAGCCTCGCCGTGATGGCCCGCATGGGCCGCATCCTGGGCTGGTCCAGGGCCAGGTACGCCCTCCTCGCGGCCGGCATCCACGCGGTGTACGCCTACGAGCGCCTCGCCGGCTGGCGCCGCATGGTCACCCTCACCGTCCCCGAGCGCCGCGACCCCCTCGGGGGCCCCGCCACCCCCGCCCACGAGTTCGCCTGAGCCGCGGACGCACGCAGCCCTGAGGCCTCACAGCCAGCCACGATGCTTGAACAAGCGGTACAGCAGCACCTCCAGGGCGGCCATCGCCAGGATTACCGCCGGATACGACCACAGCCAGTGCAGCTCCGGCATGTGGTCGAAGTTCATGCCGTAGATCCCCGCGATCATCGTGGGGACCGCGGCCATCGCCGCCCACGCCGAGATCTTCCGCATGTCGTCGTTCTGCCGCACGCTCATCTGCGCCAGATGCGCCGACAGGATGTCCGACACCAGCCGGTCGAGAGCCTCCACCGACTCGTTCACGCGCAACAGGTGGTCGCCCACGTCCCGGAAGAACGGGCGCGCCTTGTCGTTCACGAACGGTACCGAGGCACCCAGCGGTCCGGTGCCGGCCAGCCGGGTCAGGGGCAGCGCCAGCGGGCCGGTGGCCCGGCGGAACTCCAGGACCTGCCGTTTGAAGCCGTAGATCCGGGACGCGGTGCCCCGCGAGCCGCCGCCCTCCGGCCGGAACACCTCCGCCTCGAGTTCCTCCAGGTCGTTGCCCAGCTCCGTCGCCACCTCCAGATAGTGGTCGACGACAGCGTCGGAGATCGCGTACAGCACGGCGGTCGGGCCCTTGTCGAGCATCTCCGGCTCCTCCTCCAGCCGGCGCCTCACGGCGGCCAGCGGCGAGCCCTCGCCGTGGCGCACGGTGACCACGAAACCGTCGCCGACGAAGACCATGATCTCGCCCGCCGAGACGGCATCGCTCTCCGTCTCGTACACGACCGGTTTCAGCACCATGAACAGCGAGTCGTCGTACACCTCCAGCTTGGGCCGCTGATGCGCGTTCAGCGCGTCCTCGACCGCCAGCGGATGCAGCCCGAACT
This sequence comes from Streptomyces sp. NPDC001093, assembly GCF_040298985.1. Lineage (NCBI taxonomy): Bacteria > Bacillati > Actinomycetota > Actinomycetes > Kitasatosporales > Streptomycetaceae > Streptomyces > Streptomyces sp. NPDC001093. Next base: position 74,567 of record NZ_JBEPBF010000008.1, read on the forward strand.
CCTGGGTGACCAGGTCGAACTCCCGCTCGGACGGCTCGTACAGGCCGATCCACACGAACCCGCCCTCGGCCCGCGCCTCGGAGAGCGCGTCGGACAGGTCCTCCGGCCCCTCGGTGCGGAGCCCGTGCCGGTAGATGGCGCAGTCCACGATCACGGTGCGCATTCTCCCTTCGCCCGGTCGGCGGCGCATGTGCTGATACGCCTACCCTGGGCCGCATGCCCACGCTGATCCTCGTCAGGCACGGACGCTCCACCGCCAACACCTCCGGTCTGCTCGCCGGCTGGACGCCCGGCGTCACCCTGGACGAGCGCGGCGCCGCCCAGGCCGCCGCGCTGCCCGGCCGGCTCGCCGCACTGCCCATCTCCGAGATCGTCACCAGCCCCCTGGAGCGCTGCCAGGAGACCGTACGGCCGCTGCTCGAGGCCCGCCCCGGCCTGCGCGCCCACACCGACGAGCGGATCGGGGAGTGCCACTACGGCGACTGGTCCGGCCGCAAGCTCGCCGAGCTCAAGGACGAGCCGCTGATGGAGGTGGTCCAGGCCCACCCGTCGGCCGCCGCCTTCCCCGGCGGTGAGTCCATGCGCGCCATGCAGACCCGCGCCGCCGAGGCCGTACGCGAGTGGAACGCGCGCGTGGAGCGCGATCACGGCGCCGACGCCGTCTACCTCATGTGCTCCCACGGTGACATCATCAAATCCCTGGTCGCCGACGCCCTCGGACTCCACCTCGACCTGTTCCAGCGGATCTCCGTGGAACCGTGTTCCGTCACCGCGATCCGCTACACCCGGCTGCGGCCGTTCCTCGTTCGCCTCGGCGACACCGGGGATTTCGCCTCGCTCGTCCCGCGCGACGAACCTGGTGAGGGCGACGCACCGGTCGGAGGTGGTGCGGGCGCACCGTGATCGTCGGCCGCAGTAGGGTGAAGCGATCCAACAGTCGCGCATCCGTGGGCGGCCCGCACCGCTGAAACCTACGAACCACTCTCCGCACTCACTCTCAATGGAGACAGGACGTGTCCCGTCAGGTGTTCCTCTACGACCCGCCGGACCGCTTCGTGGCCGGCACGGTCGGGCTGCCCGGACGCCGTACGTTCTTCCTCCAGGCCACCGCAGGCTCCCGGGTGACCAGCGTGGCTCTGGAGAAGACCCAGGTGGCCGCGCTCGCCGAGCGCATGGACGAACTGCTCGACGAGGTCGTACGGCGCAGTGGCGGCAGCGCCGCCGTCCCCGCCATGGCGCCCACCGAGATCGCCGACACCGCCCCGCTCCAGACCCCCATCGAGGAGGAGTTCCGCGTCGGCACCATGGCGCTGGCCTGGGACGGCGAGGAACAGCGCATGATCGTCGAGGCGCAGGCCCTGGTGGAACTGGACGCCGACACCGAGGAGGACCTCGCCGAGGCCGAGGAGCGGCTGCTCCAGGACGAGGAGAACGGGCCCCCGATGCTGCGGGTCCGGCTGACCGGCGCGCAGGCCCGGGCCTTCGCCAAGCGCGCCCTCGACGTCGTCAACGCCGGGCGGCCGCCGTGCCCGCTGTGCAGCCTCCCGCTCGATCCGGAAGGACACGTATGTCCGCGCCAGAACGGATACCGCCGCGGAGCGTGACGCCCACCGGCACCGGCACCGGGACCGGCTCGGCCGCCGCCGAGCTGCTCGCGCGAGGTGAGCTGACCGTACGCGGACGGATCCGCGAGGCGTCCAACGCCGCGCTGTTCTGCACCATCGCCCTCGACGGCCAGGAAGCCTCCTGCATCTACAAGCCGGTGGCCGGGGAGCGCCCCCTGTGGGACTTCCCCGACGGCACCCTGGCAGGCCGCGAGGTGGCCGCCTACGAGGTCTCCGAGGCCACCGGCTGGGGGCTCGTCCCGCCGACCGTGCTGCGCGACGGGCCGTACGGCGAGGGCATGTGCCAGCTGTGGATCGACGTCCAGGCCGAGGCGGAGCTGCTCGCCCTGGTCGACGCCGGGGAACCGGAGCCGGGCTGGAAGGCGATCGGCCTGGCCGACGTCGGCGAGGGCCGCACCGCGCTCCTCGTGCACGCCGACGACGAGCGGCTGCGCCGCCTCGCCGTCCTCGACGCCGTGATCAACAACGCCGACCGCAAGGGCGGCCATCTGCTGCCCACCACCGACGGCCGGCTCTACGGCATCGACCACGGCGTCACCTTCAACGTCGACAACAAGCTGCGCACGCTGCTGTGGGGCTGGGCCGGGGAGCCGCTGACCTCCGAGGCCGTCGACGCCCTCCGGACACTGCGCGGGGCCCTGGGCGGGCCGCTGGGCGAACGGCTGACCGCCCTGCTCACACCGGCCGAGATCGACGCCACACGCGCGCGTGTCGAGGACCTGCTCACCACGGGAGTGCACCCGGAACCCAACGGCGAGTGGCCCGCCATCCCCTGGCCGCCGGTGTGAGCAGGCTCAGCACATCGCGCGCCGATCCACAAGAGCGCACAACCGGCCATCCGACGAGATCCCGTTCGTATACGCAGCTCGTGGCCGGTTAGGCTCATGTACATGCATGCCTGGCCCGCTTCCGAGGTCCCCGCCCTGCCTGGTCAGGGCCGCGACCTGAGGATCCACGACACCGCGACCGGCGGCCTCGTCACCCTCGACCCCGGTCCCGTCGCCCGTATCTACGTCTGCGGCATCACCCCGTACGACGCCACCCACATGGGGCACGCGGCGACCTACAACGCGTTCGACCTCGTGCAGCGCGTGTGGCTCGACACCAAGCGGCAGGTCCACTACGTCCAGAACGTCACCGACGTCGACGATCCGCTGCTGGAGCGCGCGGAGCGGGACGGCGTCGACTGGGTCGCCCTCGCCGAGAAGGAGACGGCCCTCTTCCGCGAGGACATGACCGCCCTGCGGATGCTCCCGCCGCGGCACTACATAGGTGCCGTGGAGGCGATACCCGGCATCGTCCCGCTCGTGGAGCGGCTGCGCGACCTCGGCGCGGCCTACGAGCTGGAGGGCGACATCTACTTCTCCGTCGAGTCCGACCCGCACTTCGGGCAGGTCTCGAACCTCGACGCGGCCGCCATGCGGCTGCTGTCCGCCGAGCGCGGTGGCGACCCGGACCGTCCGGGCAAGAAGAACCCCGTCGACCCGATGCTGTGGATGGCGGCCCGCGAGGGCGAGCCCAGCTGGGACGGCGGCTCCCTCGGCCGGGGCCGGCCCGGCTGGCACATCGAGTGCGTGGCCATCGCCCTCGACCACCTCGGCATGGGCTTCGACGTCCAGGGCGGCGGCTCCGACCTCGCCTTCCCGCACCACGAGATGGGCGCCTCGCACGCCCAGGTGCTCACCGGCGAGTTCCCCATGGCCAAGGCCTACGTCCACGCCGGCATGGTCGCCCTGCACGGTCAGAAGATGTCCAAGTCCAAGGGCAACCTCGTCTTCGTCTCGAAGCTGCGCCGAGACGGCGTCGACCCCGCCGCCATCCGCCTGGCCCTCCTCTCCCACCACTACCGTGCGGACTGGGAGTGGACCGACCAGGTCCTCCAGGACGCCGTCGCCCGCCTCGGCCGCTGGCGCGCGGCCGTCTCCCGTCCCGACGGCCCGTCCGCCGACGCACTCGTCGAGGAGATCCGCGAGGCCCTGTCCAACGACCTGGACGCCCCCGCCGCCCTCGCGGCGGTGGACCGCTGGGCGGCCAGGCAGGAGCAGGAGGGCGGCACCGACACGGGCGCCCCGGGCGTCGTCACGCGCGCGGTGGACGCGCTGCTGGGGGTAGCGCTGTAGTTCCCGCAGCTCCGGTGGATGCACAAGGGGCGGTTCCCTCCTCGGGAACCGCCCCTTGTGGTGTCCTCACTCCTCCGAGCTGTCCTCGTCGTCACCCTCGGCCGCATCCGGCCTGGGCGGTTTCGGCGGCCGGTTCCTTCCGCCGGGGTTGTCCCTGCGGAAGGAACCACCGTCCCCGCCGTCGGCCGTGGCGTGTCCGCCCGGCGGGCTGACATCCCGGCGCCGCAGATACCGCTCGAACTCGCGGGCGATCGCCTCGCCCGAGGCCTCCGGCAGCTCCGCGGTGTCCCGGGCCTCCTCCAGCGTCTGGACGTACTCGGCGACCTCGCTGTCCTCGGCGGCCAGCTGGTCCACGCCCACCTGCCAGGCACGTGCGTCCTCCGGCAGCTCGCCCTGCGGGATGCGCAGGTCCAGCAGGTCCTCCAGCCGGTTGAGCAGCGCCAGCGTGGCCTTCGGGTTCGGCGGCTGGGAGACGTAGTGCGGTACGGCCGCCCACAGCGACACCGCCGGGACGCCGGCGTGGGTGCACGCCTCCTGCAGGACGCCGACGATGCCCGTCGGGCCCTCGTACTTGGTCTCCTCCAGGTCCATCCGCTCGGCCAGGTCCGGGTCGGACGTCACCCCGCTGACCGGCACGGGACGCGTGTGCGGAGTGTCACCGAGCAGGGCGCCCAGGATGACCACCAGCTCCACGCCCAGCTCGTGCGCGAAGCCGAGCAGCTCGTTGCAGAACGAGCGCCAGCGCATGGACGGTTCGATGCCGCGCACCAGCACCAGGTCACGCGGCTTCTCGCCGCCGACCCGCACCACCGACAACCTGGTCGTCGGCCAGGTGATCTTGCGCACACCGGCGTCCATGAACACCGTGGGCCGGTTCACCTGGAAGTCGTAGTAGTCCTCGGCGTCCAGCGCCGCGAACACCTCGCCCTTCCACTCGCGTTCCAGATGAGCGACCGCCGTGGAGGCGGCGTCGCCGGCATCGTTCCAGCCCTCGAACGCGGCCACCATGACTGGGTCGATCAGCTCGGGAACCCCCTCCAGCTCGATCACCCAGTGCCTCCTTCCGACGAGCCCTCGCTTGACTCACCAACCTTACGGCGTCCGGCGGGGGCGCCCGCAGCCCCCTTGCGCGGGCCAGTGACCGGATCACTGCCCCGTTCGCCACCGTCGAACACCCCTCGTCAACCCGGAGCCCGACCGGATCCGTCCAGGTGCCGGCCCTCTCTCACAGGGTGCTGCGCAGCCACTGTTCCACGCTCGCGATGTGCACGGTCGCCCAGGAGCGGGCCGCCTCCGCGTCCCGGTCGCGCAGCGCGGCCAGGATCGCCCGGTGCTCGCGCAGGGTGCGGCCGACCGCGTCCTCCTGGGTGAGACCCCGCCAGATCCGGGCCCGCGTGGTCGGCCCCGACAGGCCGTCCAGCAGCGAGCACAGCACCGAGTTGCCGGCGCCGCGCACGATGCCGCGATGGAACTCCAGGTCGGCGGCGACCAGCTCCTCCACCGAGGGTTCGTCACCGAGGGCCTCCAACTGGGCAGACAGTGCGTCCAGTTGCTGTTCGCCGATCCGGAAGGCCGCCATCGCGGTCGCGGCCGGCTCCAGGATGCGGCGCACCGCGAGGAACTCCAGGACGGTGTCGTCGCGGTGGAAGTCCACGACGAAGCTCAGCGCCTCCAGCAGCAGTTGCGGATCGAGGCTGGTGACGTACGTGCCGTCGCCCTGCCGCACGTCCAGGATCCGGATCAGCGACAGCGCCCGTACGGCCTCCCGCAGCGAGTTCCGCGACAGCCCCAGCTCGGCGGCCAGCTCGCTCTCCTTGGGCAACCGGTCCCCGGGCCGCAGCGCACCGGAGACGATCATGCCCTTGATCTTCTCGATCGCCTCGTCGGTGACTGCCATGACCGGCCTCCCTGGTCGCCAGACATCGGATGTCTCAGCGGCCATTATGCGGGCGGGGCGTCGAACCACTCCCTGCTGTCCGCCCAGTGCCGCACCCAGCCGGCGAAGCCGGGCTCGGCGGTGGTGTGGCCGAACTCCGCCCCGAAGGGCACCGCTCCCTCACCGGTGATCTGCCATATGTGACCCCGGTGCGGGCCGGTGACGATCAGGTGCCAGTCCATGCCGCAGCCGTCGGTCCCCAGCCGCAGGGAACCGTCGTGCGCGACCCGCTCGATCACGGCCTCGGGGTCCTCGTACGGGCCGTCGTCCTCCTCCCACAGCCACGCCCGGGTGAGCGGGAACGGCTCGTCGAGCCGCTGGTGCTCGGCGCCCCCGCGCAGCCCCGCCATCCCGTACTCCGGCGGCCCCTGGCAGGACCCGTCGGTCGCCTCGGCCACGAACGTCCGGTACGGCTCGGGCAGCACCACGTGGTGCTCCGCCTCGAAGGCGTGCACCGCCGCCCAGCCGAGGGCGGACTCGCCGCCGTCGTCCACCGCGAAGGCCTCCCGCAGAGCCGCCAGTTCGGCGGGATCCGCCTGATCGTTGTTCATGCCCCGATGGAAGCACCCGGCACTGACAACGCCCCGGTAGACGAGAGGGGCGGCCCCATCGGCGTGGGGCCGCCCCTCTCGGTTGTCCGGACCCGGTGCGGAGGTCCGGCGCTGCGGCGGCGGCCGGTCCCGGTCAGGGAGGCGGACCGGCCGTCACCGGGGCCTACTTCTTGTCGAGCAGGTCCCGCACCTTCGCGCGGACCTCGTCCGTGTCCAGGCCCCGGATGGTCAGCGTGGTGCGGCGGCGCAGCACGTCGTCCGGCGTCTCGGCCCACTCGTGGTCACGGGCCCAGACGACCTGTGCCCAGATCTCCGGCGCGTCGGGGTGGACGCGCTCGGCCAGCTCCGGGTCGTCGTTCGCCAGGCGGGCGATGTCGAAGGCCAGCGAGCCGTAGTGGGTGGCCAGGTGCCTGGCGGTGTCGGCGGCCATGCGCGGTCCGGGAGCCGGCCGGTCCACCAGCAGGCGGTGGGCGACGGCGCGCGGGTTGGCGACACCGGGCAGCGGCAGCTTCTTCGGCAGGGAGGAGATGGGCTCGAAGTCGTCGCCCAGCGGGTGGCCCGGCAGCGCCTCCAGCTTCTGCATCACCGTACGGCCGATGTGCCGGAACGTGGTCCACTTGCCGCCCGCGACGGACAGCATGCCGCCCTTGCCCTCGGTCACCACCGTCTCGCGCTTGGCCTTGGCGGTGTCCCCGGGGCCGCCCGGCAGCACCCGCAGACCGGCGAAGGCGTAGGTGATCAGGTCGCGCCGCAGCTGCTGGTCGCGGACCGAGAACGCGGCCTCGTCCAGGATCTGCGCTATGTCCTTGTCGTTGACGGACACGTCCGCCGGGTCGCCCTCGTACTCCTCGTCGGTGGTACCGAGCAGCAGCATGTCCTCCCACGGGAGGGCGAAGGTGATGCGGTACTTGTCGATCGGGGTGGCGAGCGCGGCCTTCCAGGGGGAGGTGCGCTTCAGGACCAGGTGCGCGCCCTTGGACAGACGGATGGACGGTGCCGCGTTCGGGTCCTCCATCCGGCGCAGGTGGTCGACCCAGGGGCCGGTCGCGTTCAGCACCAGACGGGCGCTGACCCCGAACTCCTCGCCGGAGAGGCGGTCCTTGAGCTCGGCACCGGTGACCCGGCCCTGGGTGAAGCGCAGGCCGGTGACCTCGGCGTGGTTGAGGACGACCGCGCCCGCCTCGACGGCCGCGCGGACCGTCATCAGCGCCATGCGCGCGTCGTTCATCTGGTCGTCGCCGTACACGGCCACGGCCTTGAGGTTCTCGGTGCGCAGCTCGGGCACGTCCTGCGCCGCCTTGGCGGGGGAGAGCAGGTGGCCCACGCCGTCACCGAACGCGGAGAGCGCGGAGTAGGCGAAGACGCCCGCGCCGAGCTTCGCCGCGCCGTGCGGCCCCCCCTTGTACACGGGGAGGTAGAAGGTGAGCGGGTTCGCCAGGTGGGGGGCCACCTGCCGGGAGACCGCACGGCGCTCGAAGTGGTTCTCCGCCACCAGCTTCACCGCGCCGGTCTGCAGATAGCGCAGACCGCCGTGGAGCAGCTTGGAGGAGGCGGAGGAGGTGGCACCGGCGAAGTCGCCGGCGTCGACCAGAGCCACCCTCAGGCCGGACTGCGCGGCGTGCCAGGCGGTGGAGATGCCCAGGATGCCGCCGCCGATCACCAGAAGGTCGTACGACGCCTTGGAGAGCTGCTCCCTGGTCTCGGCCCGGCTCGGGTTGGAGCCGGAGGCCGGGTGCGTCCCCAGGGCAGGCACGGAACTCAGGGTGGACTGACTGGTCATGTCGGGTACTTACTCCTCGTCAGAGATGTCTGAGCTGTGTCGGGCCGCTCAGCTCTCGTCCTCGATCCAGCCCATGGTCCGGTCGACGGCCTTGAGCCAGTTCTTGTACTCACGGTCGCGGGTGTCCGCGTCCATCTGGGGGGTCCACTCGGCGGCCCGGCGCCAGTTGGCGCGCAGTTCGTCCGTGCTGGACCAGAAGCCGACGGCCAGGCCGGCGGCGTAGGCGGCGCCGAGGCAGGTGGTCTCGGCGACCATCGGGCGCACCACCGGTGCGTCCAGAACGTCGGCGAGGGTCTGCATCAGCAGGTTGTTGGAGGTCATGCCGCCGTCCACCTTCAGGGCCACCAGCTCGTCGCCGGAGTCCTTGACCATGGCGTCGGCGATCTCGCGGGTCTGCCAGGCGGTCGCCTCCAGGACCGCGCGGGCGAGGTGCGCCTTGGTGACGTACCGGGTCAGGCCGGCGATCACACCGCGGGCGTCGGAGCGCCAGTGCGGGGCGAACAGGCCGGAGAAGGCCGGTACGAAGTAGGCGCCGCCGTTGTCCTCGACCGAGAGCGCGAGCGTCTCGATCTCGGCCGCGGTGGAGATCAGCCCCATCTGGTCGCGCATCCACTGCACCAGCGAGCCGGTGACAGCGATGGAGCCCTCGAGGGCGTAGACCGTCGGCTGGTCGCCGATCTTGTAACCGACGGTGGTCAGCAGACCGGCGTAGGAGTTGATGATCTTGTCACCGGTGTTCATCACCATGAAGGTGCCGGTGCCGTAGGTGGACTTGGTCTCGCCCTCGGAGAAGCAGGTCTGGCCGAACAGGGCCGCCTGCTGGTCGCCGAGCGCGGAGGCGACCGGGATGCCGCCGAGCAGGTCGCCCAGCTTGCCGCCGGTGACCTCGCCGTAGACCTCGGCGGAGGAGCGGATCTCCGGCAGGATCTGCAGCGGCACACCGATGGACTCGGCGATCTTCTCGTCCCACTGCGTGGTGTGCAGGTTCATCAGCATGGTGCGGGAGGCGTTGGTGACGTCGGTGACGTGCTTGCCGCCGTTGACACCGCCGGTCAGGTTCCAGATGACCCAGGTGTCCATGGTGCCGAAGAGGATGTCACCGGCCTCGGCGCGCTCCTTCAGGCCGTCGACGTTGTCGAGCAGCCAGCGGGCCTTGGGGCCGGAGAAGTACGAGGCCAGCGGCAGGCCGGTCTCGCGGCGGAAGCGGTCCTGGCCGACGTTGCGGCCGAGCTCCTTGCACAGGGCGTCGGTGCGGGTGTCCTGCCAGACGAGGGCGTTGTGGACGGGCTCACCGGTGTTCTTGTCCCACAGCACGGTGGTCTCGCGCTGGTTGGTGATGCCGATGGCCTTGATGTCGTCACGGGTGATGCCGGCCTTGGCGATGGCCCCGGCGACGACCTCCTGGACGTTGGTCCAGATCTCGTTGGCGTTGTGCTCGACCCAGCCCGGCTTGGGGAAGATCTGCTCGTGCTCCTTCTGGTCGACGGAGACGATACGGCCGTCCCGGTCGAAGACGATGCAACGGCTGGAGGTCGTGCCCTGGTCGATCGCGGCGATGAACGGGCCTGCGGTGTGGGCGTCGGTCACTGTGTGCTCCTGAAAAGATCCGTGGTAGGGGGTCTGTCCGTACGGCGCGTGCTTCGAGGCGTTGTCTAAGCGAAGGCGACGTTGTAAATGCCCGCGGCGATGGCGCCGCCGATCAGCGGACCGACGACCGGGACCCAGGCGTAGGCCCAGTCGGAACCGCCCTTGTTGGGCAGGGGCAGCAGGGCGTGCACGATGCGCGGACCCAGGTCACGGGCCGGGTTGATCGCGTAGCCCGTCGGGCCGCCGAGGGACAGACCGATCGACACCACCACGAACGCGGTGATCAGACCGCCGAGGGTGCCGAGGCCGTTGCCCTTGTCGTTCAGGCCCTGCGTGAGGACCGCGAGGATCAGCACGACCGTGCCGATGATCTCCGTGGCGAGGTTCTGCACCGCGTTGCGGATCTCCGGACCGGTGGAGAAGATGCCGAGGACCGGGCCGGCGCCCTTCTCCTGGGCCTCGACCGCCTTGGCCGCGGTGGCCTGTGCGCCCGGACCGCCGACGATCTCCTTGTCGGTCAGGTGGGCGTGGAACTGGCCGTAGTAGGCGACCCACACCAGGGTCGCGCCGATCATCGCGCCGAGCAGCTGTCCGGCGAGGTAGACCGGGACGTTGCTCCAGTCGCTGTTCTTGATGGCCAGTGCCACCGTGACGGCCGGGTTGAGGTGGGCACCGGAGAGCGGTCCGGAGATGTACACGGCCGTCAGGACGGCGAAGCCCCACCCGAAGGTGATGGCGAGCCAACCGGCGTTACGGGCCTTGGAGGCCTTCAGCGTGACGGCCGCGCAGACGCCGCCGCCGAGCAGGATGAGTATGGCGGTACCGATGGTCTCGCCGATGAAGATGTCGGAGCTGGACACCCGCGACTCCTTTGTCCTTCGTCCAGGGGTAGCCGAACCCCGGGTCCCGCCGGGGTTCTGGCGCCCTCAGGGGGTGAGAGCGATGCCGGCCCTTGGCGTTGTCACACTCTAGCGCGTATTGCCGGTAGGTGTTCGACAATGCCGACCGATGGACGGGAGTCTTGCTTCGGTGTTACGGATGCGTCAAGGGTTCTGTTATCGAAAACAGGATCGTTATTGATCGCTGCCGGTTGTCACTCTTCGCACGCTGACGTGGCTATTGGCCCGATATGTCGATTTCAGGGTAGGGCGAGAACCGGAACGCCGCCCGGCGTTCCGGTCGTTGCCCGGGGTGTCCCCAGGCGTGCCTCACAAGGAGCGCTCAGCGCTCAGAACCGTCCCGCGCCCAGGTCCCTGGACACCGCGCGGGCGCAGTCGCGCACCGCCGCGATCAGCTCGGGAAGCAGCCGACCGTCCCGGCACAGCCGTTCCACGGCCCCGGTGATGCCGACCGCGCCCACGGGCATACGGCGCCGGTCGTGGATGGGTGCGGCGACCGACGCCACGCCCTCCCAGGTCTCCTCGACGTCGGCCGCGTACCCACGGGCGCGTGTCATGTCGAGAAGGTGTTCGAAGTCCTCCATGTCGCACACCGTGCGGTCCGTGAAGGGCTTCCGGTCGGCCTCCAGCGCCTCGCTGTGCGCCACCGGGTCGTAGGCCGACAACACCTTGCCGAGCGCCGTGGAGTGCAGCGGCTGCATGGCGCCGATCTCCAGCACCTGCCGGCTGTCGTCCGGCCGGAAGACGTGGTGCACGATCAGCACGCCCTGCTGGTGCAGGACCCCCAGGTACACGCTCTCCCCGCTGGAACGGGCCAGGTCGTCGGTCCACACCAGGGCGCGGGCCCGCAACTCGTGCACGTCCAGATAGGTGGTGCCCAGGCGCAGCAGCTCCGCGCCCAGCTGGTAGCGCCCGGAGGTGTCGTCCTGCTCCACGAAGCCCTCCTGCTGGAGGGTGCGCAGAATGCCGTGGGCCGTGCCCTTGGCGAGGCCGAGAGACGAGGCGATGTCCGACAGGCCGAGCCGTCGCTCGCCGCCCGCGAGCAGCCGCAGCATCGCGGCCGCCCGTTCGAGCGACTGGATGTTCCGTGCCATCGCCGTCCTGCCTCCGTCTTCCTCGACTGCCGCCGGGTGCTCGACAACACCGTTCGGCAATGCCGAACACTACCGGTCCATGCCGATCTCCCGCCAATGGTCGGACGGCACTTGTTACATCACACGTGGCCTGGCCGTGGGGTACCCGCCACCCGGCGTCCGCCTCGTGGACGCCGGTGCCCATCCAAGCCGACTCCCGGTTAGTCTGGCGCCGTGCGGCCTCCCGCCAGCCCGGGGACACCGCATAGCCGACAGCCGTCGCACCTAGGGAGCCCCTTCATGGCCTCGTTGCCACCGTCCCCTTCCGCCGACAGCCGGACCCGTGTGTCCGCGCTCCGAGAGGCGCTCGCCACACGTGTGGTGGTCGCCGACGGAGCCATGGGCACCATGCTCCAGGCCCAGGAACCCACCCTCGAGGACTTCCAGCAGCTCGAGGGCTGCAACGAGATCCTCAACCTCACCCGCCCCGACATCGTCCGCTCCGTCCACGAGGCGTACTTCGCCGTGGGTGTCGACTGCGTCGAGACCAACACCTTCGGGGCCAACCACGCGGCAATGGCGGAGTACGAGATCTCCGACCGCGTGTACGAGCTGTCCGAGGCCGGCGCTCGCATCGCCCGCGACGTGGCCGACGAGTTCTCCGCCGGGGACGGCCGCCGGCGCTGGGTCCTCGGTTCCATCGGCCCCGGCACCAAGCTGCCCACCCTCGGCCACATCGGCTACGCCACCCTCCGGGACGGCTTCCAGGCGAACGCGGAGGGCCTGCTGGCCGGCGGCGCCGATGCCCTGATCGTGGAGACCACGCAGGACCTCCTGCAGACCAAGGCGTCCGTCCTGGGCGCCCGGCGCGCCATGGAACGCCTCGGCCTCGACGTCCCGCTGCTGGTGTCCATGGCCTTCGAGACCACCGGCACCATGCTGCTCGGCTCCGAGATCGGCGCGGCCCTCACCGCGCTGGAGCCGCTCGGCATCGACATGATCGGCCTGAACTGCTCGACGGGTCCCGCCGAGATGAGCGAGCACCTGCGCCACCTGGCCCGGCACTCGCGCATCCCGCTGCTGTGCATGCCGAACGCCGGACTGCCCATCCTCACCAAGGACGGCGCCCACTTCCCGCTCGGCCCCGAGGGCCTTGCCGAGGCCCAGGAGAACTTCGTCCGGGACTACGGCCTGTCCCTGATCGGCGGCTGCTGCGGTACGACCCCCGAGCATCTGCGCCAGGTCGTCGAGCGGGTCCAGGGGCTGACCCCGGCCGCGCGCGAGCCGCGCCCCGAGCCCGGTGCGGCCTCCCTCTACCAGGCGGTGCCGTTCCGCCAGGACACCTCCTACCTGGCCATCGGCGAGCGCACCAACGCCAACGGCTCCAAGAAGTTCCGCGAGGCCATGCTGGAAGGCCGCTGGGACGACTGTGTGGAGATGGCCCGGGAGCAGATCCGCGAGGGCGCGCACATGCTGGATCTGTGCGTGGACTACGTCGGCCGCGACGGCGTCGCCGACATGGAGGAACTCGCCGGCCGCTTCGCCACCGCCTCCACCCTGCCGATCGTGCTGGACTCCACCGAGGTCGACGTCATCCAGGCGGGCCTGGAGAAGCTCGGCGGTCGCGCGGTGATCAACTCCGTGAACTACGAGGACGGCGACGGCCCCGACTCCCGTTTCGCGAAGGTCACCAAGCTCGCCCAGGAGCACGGCGCCGCGCTGATCGCGCTGACGATCGACGAGGAGGGCCAGGCCCGCACGCCGGAGAAGAAGGTCGAGATCGCCGAACGGCTGATCGCCGACCTGACCGGGAACTGGGGCATCCGCGAGGACGACATCCTCATCGACACCCTGACCTTCACCATCTGCACCGGTCAGGAGGAGTCCCGTAAGGACGGTATCGCCACCATCGAGGCGATCCGCGAGCTGAAGAAGCGCCACCCGGCCGTCCAGACCACCCTCGGCCTGTCCAACATCTCCTTCGGCCTGAACCCGGCCGCCCGCATCCTGCTGAACTCCGTCTTCCTGGACGAGTGCGTGAAGGCGGGCCTGGACTCGGCGATCGTGCACGCCTCCAAGATCCTGCCGATCGCCCGCTTCGACGAGGAGCAGGTCACCACGGCCCTGGACCTGATCTACGACCGCCGCCGCGAGGGCTACGACCCCCTGCAGAAGCTGATGCAGCTCTTCGAGGGCGCCACCGCGAAGTCGCTGAAGGCGGGCAAGGCCGAGGAACTGGCCGCGCTGCCGCTGGAGGAGCGCCTCAAGCGGCGCATCATCGACGGCGAGCGCAACGGCCTGGAGGCCGACCTCGACGAGGCGCTGAAGGACCGTCCGGCGCTCGACATCGTCAACGAGACGCTGCTGGACGGGATGAAGGTCGTCGGTGAGCTGTTCGGTTCCGGGCAGATGCAGCTGCCGTTCGTGCTGCAGTCGGCCGAGGTGATGAAGGCGGCCGTCGCCCATCTCGAGCCGCACATGGAGAAGTCGGAGGCCGAGGGCAAGGGCACGATCGTGCTGGCCACCGTGCGCGGCGACGTGCACGACATCGGCAAGAACCTGGTCGACATCATCCTGTCCAACAACGGCTACAACGTCGTCAACCTCGGCATCAAGCAGCCGGTCTCCGCGATCCTGGACGCGGCCGAGGAGCACCGGGCCGACGTCATCGGCATGTCCGGGCTGCTCGTGAAGTCCACGGTGATCATGAAGGAGAACCTGGAGGAGCTCAACCAGCGCGGCCTGGCCGCCCGCTTCCCGGTCATCCTCGGCGGCGCCGCCCTCACCCGCGCCTACGTCGAGCAGGACCTGCACGAGATCTACGAGGGCGAGGTCCGCTACGCCCGCGACGCCTTCGAGGGCCTGCGCCTGATGGACGCCCTGATCGGCGTCAAGCGCGGTGTGCCGGGCGCCAAGCTGCCCGAGCTGCGCCCGCGCCGGGTGCGGGCCACCACCGTCGAGGTCGAGGAACGTCCCGAGGAGGGGCACGTCCGCTCCGACGTCGCCACCGACAACCCGGTGCCGACCCCGCCGTTCTGGGACACCCGGATCGTCAAGGGCATCCAGCTCAAGGAGTACGCCAGCTGGCTCGACGAGGGCGCGCTGTTCAAGGGCCAGTGGGGCCTGAAGCAGGCCCGCACCGGCGAGGGGCCGTCGTACGAGGAACTGGTGGAGTCCGAGGGCCGCCCGCGGCTGCGCGGCCTGCTGGACCGGCTCCAGACGGAGAACCTGCTGGAAGCGGCGGTCGTCTACGGCTACTTCCCCTGCGTGTCCAAGGACGACGACCTGATCATCCTGGACGAGCGGGGCAACGAGCGCACCCGGTTCACCTTCCCGCGCCAGCGCCGCGGCCGCCGGCTGTGCCTGGCCGACTTCTTCCGCCCGGAGGAGTCCGGCGAGACCGACGTCGTCGGCCTCCAGGTCGTCACCGTCGGCTCGCGCATCGGCGAGGAGACCGCCAAGCTCTTCGAGGCCAACTCCTACCGGGACTACCTCGAACTGCACGGCCTGTCCGTCCAGTTGGCGGAGGCACTCGCCGAGTACTGGCACGCACGCGTCCGCGCCGAACTCGGCTTCGGCGGGGAGGACCCGGCCGACGTCGAGGACATGTTCGCCCTGAAGTACCGGGGCGCCCGCTTCTCCCTCGGCTACGGCGCCTGCCCCGACCTCGAGGACCGCGCCAAGATCGCGGACCTGCTCCGGCCGGAGCGGATCGGCGTCCACCTGTCCGAGGAGTTCCAGCTGCACCCCGAGCAGTCCACGGACGCGATCGTGATCCATCACCCGGAGGCGAAGTACTTCAACGCCCGCTGAGCCCCCCGGGCCTGGCCGCAGCCGCGGCGCCGTCGGCTTCACGGCACATCGACGGCCCTCCGGCCTGCGCGGGGGTGTTTGAAGGGGTACCCCCGCGCCCGAGTGATAAACGAGGCGTTTCCGCCGCCGGAGACGTACACTGGTCGGTCCACCAGGCCGGTTCCCTGTCCGGGAACCGGCCTGATCGTCCCTCAAGGAGGTGCGCCCGGATGACCAGCACGGTCCCCGCGCTCGGAACCCTTACCGCCGAAGGCTCCGCCCTGCAGGCGGTGCTCCTCGACATGGACGGCACCCTGGTGGACACCGAGGGATTCTGGTGGGACGTCGAGGTCGAGGTCTTCGCCTCCCTCGGTCACACCCTGGACGAGTCCTGGCGACACGTCGTGGTCGGCGGACCGATGACCCGCAGCGCCGGCTTCCTCATCGAGGCCACCGGCGCCGACATCACCCTCGCCGAACTCACCGTGCTGCTCAACGAGGGCTTCGAGGACCGCATCGGCCGGGCCCTGCCGCTGATGCCGGGCGCCGCCCGCCTGCTCGCCGAACTCCACGAGCACGGCATCCCCACCGCCCTGGTCTCCGCCTCCCACCGGCGCATCATCGACCGTGTGCTGAGCATCCTCGGCGCCCACCACTTCGCCCTGTCCATCGCAGGCGACGAGGTCTCGCGCACCAAACCCTTTCCCGACCCCTACCTGCTCGCCGCGGCGGGGCTCGGGGCCCGGCCGGACAGATGCGCGGTGGTCGAGGACACCGCGACCGGTGTCGCCGCCGCCGAGGCCGCCGGCTGCCGCGTCGTCGCCGTACCCTCCGTCGCCCCCATCAGCCCGGCCGCCGGACGCACCGTGGTGACCTCTCTGGAACAGGTCGACCTGCCATTTCTGCGCGGCCTGATGACGGAAATGCTCTAGCCGTTCACCCAGCGTGAAAAGTCCATTGGCCCGGCTGGACAAATTTCCGAGGAAGTACACCCAAGTGGAATTCACGGCGGACCACCCGGCCGAATTCCACTGACTCGCCGCACAGTTGGAAGTGTGACGTTCCCCACCCCGACAGCCCTCGACATCCTGGGTCAAGTGTGCTGAACGGCCCCGTTCGGCCCGGAATGAAGGGTCTTTGTGTCCCGATTGATGGGATGCTGCACTAATCCTGCCGCTGTCGGGTTTTCGGTGCGTCCACACCCGGTTCCACTGCGTGATGGGGGCTCAACTCACGGGGCCGTGAACCCTCCTGCGGGCGCGGACTAATCTCATCGCGAGAACATCGCCGCAACCCCCCGTGATCCGCCGCACCACCCATGCATGCCGGATACACGGACCCGAACAGCTCTGGAGAAACTCCCGCATGAACCGCAAGACTTTGGTGCTGCCGGCGGTGGCCGGCCTGCTCACCCCGGTTCTCGCCGCGTGTGGCGGATCCGGCAGCGGGAGCAAGAGCGGTGACGCCATCGTCGTCGGCACCACGGACCGGTTCACCACCACCAGCGACGCCCCGGCGCCCCTCGACCCCGCCTACGCCTACGACGTCGGCACCTGGAACATCCTGCGCCAGACGGTGCAGACCCTGATGGCCCAGCCCAAGGGCGAGGGCGACCCCGTCCCGGACGCCGCCGAGAGCTGCTCCTTCACCGACAGCGGCAGCGAGCGCTACGCCTGCAAGCTCCGCGACGGCCTGAAGTTCGCCAGCGGCGACCCGGTGACCGCCCAGGACGTCAAGTACTCCATCGAGCGCGCCCTGCGCATCAAGTCCAGCAGCGGTGTCGCCTCCCTGCTGAACACCATCGACACCATCGAGACGCAGGGCGACCGCGAGGTCGTCTTCCACCTCAAGACCGCCGACGCCACCTTCCCGTACAAGCTGTCCACCCCGGTCGCGGGCATCATCAACCCGAAGGACTACCAGAAGGACAAGCTGCGCGACGGCTTCGAGGTCGACGGCTCGGGCCCCTACACCCTGCAGGCCGACGTCAGCGGCAACGCGATGTCCGTCGCCACCTTCACCAAGAACCCCAACTACAAGGGCGCCGTGAAGGTGAACAACGACAAGGTCGAACTGCGCTCCTTCGCCGACGCCGACGCCATGAGCGCCGCCATCGACAAGGGTGACATCGACGTCATGACTCGCACCATGTCGCCCGACCAGATCCAGAAGCTGGACGCCGGCAGCGACAAGAACGCCGACCTGGTCGACATGCCGGGCCTGGAGATCCGCTACCTCGCCTTCGACACCAACGCGTCCAGCGTGAAGTCCAAGGCCGTACGCCAGGCCATGGCCCAGCTCATCGACCGCGCGGAACTGGTCTCCAAGGTCTACGGCACCCAGGCCGAGCCGCTGTACTCGCTCGTCCCCGCCACCGTCACCGGCCACTCCAACTCGTTCTTCAACAAGTACGGCAACCCCAGCGTCGCCAAGGCCAAGGACCTGCTGACCAAGGCCGGCATCACCACCCCGGTCAAGCTGACCCTGCACTACACCACCGACCACTACGGCTCCGCCACCAAGAAGGAGTTCGAGGTCCTGCAGCAGCAGCTCAACGACAGCGGCCTGTTCAACGCGTCCATCCAGGGCCACCCCTGGGAGACCTTCCGCCCCGCCGAGCAGAAGGGTCAGTACGACGTCTACGGCATGGGCTGGTTCCCCGACTTCCCCGACGCCGACAACTTCCTCGCGCCCTTCCTCGACAAGGACAACTTCCTCGGCTCGCCGTACTCCAACAGCACCATCCAGCGCACCCTGATCCCGGAGTCCCGCCGCGAGGCCGACCGGCTCAACGCCGCCAAGAGCCTGACGGCGATCCAGGACATCGTCGCCGACGACGTTCCGATCCTGCCGCTGTGGCAGGGCAAGCAGTACGTCGCCGCACGGACCGACGTCACGGGCGTCGCCTACGCCCTCAACTCCTCGTCTACGCTCCAGCTGTGGGAGCTCGGCCGCGGTGTGAGCGGCTGACGGCTCTCTCGTCCGGGGACCAGGGACGGCTGCCCCGGACATCCCGAGGGCCAGGACGGCGGCCCCGGGTGACGAACCGACGACAAGGCACATTTCAAGTGAACATGCGCAACCAGTGGCCAGTCCTGCCCGTCGTGGCGGGGCTGGCCTCCGGCCTTTTGACCGGCTGCGGCTCGCAGAGCGGCGATTCCGGGGGCACCGGCTCCTCCGTGGTGATGGGGATGTCCGACGACGTCCTCGCCACGGACCCGGCCTCCGGCTACGACCCCGGCTCCTGGCTGTTGTTCGACAACGTCTTCCAGTCCCTGCTCAGCTTCCCCAAGGGCCAGACCGAACCCCAGCCGGAACTCGCGAAGGAATGCACCTTCACCGACTCCCGCGCCACGGTCTACCGGTGCACCCTCAAGAACGGCCTGAAGTTCAGCAACGGTGACGCCCTCACCTCGAAGGACGTGAAGTTCTCCTTCGACCGCACGCTGAAGATCAACGACCCGTCCGGGCCCGCGGTCATGTTTCCGATGCTCGCCGGCATCGACACCCCGGACGCCAGGACGGTCGTCTTCCACCTGAAGACCTCCGACGCCACCTTCCCCAGCAAGATCGCCTCCGGCGCCGGCTCCATCGTCGACCACCTCCAGTACGACGCGAACGGCCTGCGCACCGACCACAAGGCCATCGGCTCCGGCCCCTACAAGCTGGACTCCTTCGACAACGACCACGCGGTGTTCTCCGTCAACGGCAACTACCAGGGCACCGCCAAGGTCAAGAACTCCGGCGTCACCCTGAAGTTCTTCCACGGCGACCGCGCCGCCCTGAAGAAGGCCCTCCTCGACGGCAACGTCGACATCGCCTACCGCGGCCTGTCCGCCTCCGACGTCGCCGGCCTCGACCAGCAGCAGGGCAAGGGCGTCGACGTCATCGAAGGAAGCAGCGCCGAAGTCCAGCACCTGGTCTTCAACATGAAGGACCCGGTCGCGGGCAACCTCGGCGTCCGCAAGGCCATGGCCTACCTCATCGACCGCGACGCCCTCATCAAGAACGTCTACCAGGGCACCGCCACCCCGCTGTACTCGATCATCCCGGCGGGCATCGTCGGCCACAACACGGCCTTCTTCGACACCTACGGCGCCCGCCCCTCCCAGGCCAAGGCCGCCGCCGCACTGCGCGCCGCCGGCATCAACGGCAAGGTCAAGCTCACCCTGTGGTCCACGCCGTCGCGCTACGGCCCCGCCACCGACGAGGAGCTGAAGGCCATCGCCGGCCAGCTCAACGCCAGCGGCCTGTTCCAGGCCGACGTCAAGTCGGTCGCCTTCGACCAGTACGAGAAGGACATCGAGGCCGGCAAGTACGGCGTCTACGTCAAGGGCTGGGTACCGGACTACCCCGACGCCGACAACTTCACCGCACCCTTCTTCGGCAAGGGCAACGTGCTGGACAACAACTACAGCAACCGCACCATCACCGGCACCCTCATCCCCGACACCGCCGCGCAGAGCGACCGGGCCGCCACCGACAAGGACTTCGGCCGGCTGCAGAACATCGTCGCCACCGAACTGCCCCTCCTGCCCGTCTGGCAGGGCAAGCAGTACGCGGTCGCCCGCGACGGCGTCTACGGCCTGGAGTACTGCCTGGACGCCTCCACGGTGTTCCGGTTCTGGGAACTCAGCAAGAGCTGACGCCCGTTGACACCGAGGGCGCCCGTCTCCACGCGGGAGGGGCGCCCTTCGCCGTCGTACCGGACGTGAACGCGCTCACTGCGCGCCGGGACGCACCAGACCGCTCTCGTACGCGTACACCGCCGCCTGCACCCGGTCCCGCAGACCCAGCTTGGTCAGCACATGCCCCACATGCGTCTTCACCGTGGTCTCACTGACGAACAGGTCCGCGGCGATCTCCGCGTTCGACAGACCGCGCGCCACCAGCTTCAGCACCTCCACCTCACGGTCGGTGAGAGTGTTCAGCGTGTCCGGCACCGGCTCCTCACCGGAGGGCAGATGCGTGGCGTACTTGTCCAGCAGCCGGCGCGTGATACTCGGCGCCAGCATCGCCTCACCCGCCGCCACCACACGGATCGCCTGCACCAGCTCGTTCGCGGGCGCGTCCTTCAGCAGAAAACCGCTCGCCCCGGCCCGCAGCGCCTCCACCACGTACTCGTCCAGATCGAACGTGGTCAGCACCAGCACCTTCGCCGGACCGGACCGGTCCGGCCCGGTGATCTGCCGGGTCGCCTCCACCCCGTCCATCCGCGGCATACGGATGTCCATCAGGACCACGTCCGGCTGCAGAGCCCGCACCTGATCGAGGGCCTGCAGACCGTCACCGGCCTCGCCCACGACCGCGATGTCCTGCTCGGCCTCCAGGATCATCCGGAAACCCGTACGCAGCAGGGGCTGGTCGTCGACCAGTAGGACACGGATGGCCACGTGACACTCCTTCGCTAGTCCGGGCCCATTCTGCCCTGCGACACGCTCCCGGACTCACGCGCCCTCACCGGCAACGGATACGGCGGGGGAGTGCCGCCGAACTCCGGGCAGTGCGCCTGGTGGTCGCACCAACCGCACAGCTTCGTCGGACGCGGCCGCCACTCCCCGGTCTCCGTGGCCTGCCTGATGGCGTCCCACAGCGCGTGCAGCTTGCGCTCCACCCGCTCCAGATCGGCGAGAACCGGGTCGTACGTCAGCACATCCCCGCTGCCCAGATACACCAGCTGCAGCCGCCGCGGCACGACCCCCTTCAGCCGCCACACCACCAGGGCGTAGAACTTCATCTGGAACAGCGCGCCCTCGGAGTACTCCGGCCGCGGCGCCTTCCCCGTCTTGTAGTCGACGATCCGCACCTCACCGGTCGGCGCCACATCCACCCGGTCGATGATCCCGCGCAGCCGCAGCCCCGACTCCAGCTCGGTCTCCACGAACAGCTCCCGCTCGGCCGGCTCCAACCGCGTCGGATCCTCCAGCGTGAACCAGCGCTCGACCAGCCGCTCCGCCTCCTGAAGCCACCCCGCCAGCTGCTCCCCGTCCGGATCGTCCGCGAACAGCTCCACCAGCTCCGGCCTGCTCTCCCGCAGCCGGTCCCACTGGCCCGGGATCAACGACTTGGCCCTGGGCGCGGTCCGCTCCGCCGCGGGCGCGTCGAACAGCCGCTCCAGCACCGCGTGCACCAGCGTGCCCCGGGTCGCCGCCGCGCTCGGCTTCTCCGGCAGCCGGTCGATCACCCGGAACCGGTACAGCAGCGGACACTGCATGAAATCGCCCGCCCGGGACGGGGACAGCGAGGTGGGCGCCATGGCCAGACGCTCGGCACCGGCCTCCGGCGGAGCCGGCACGGCCGAGTCCGGCTCCGAGGCCTCCACAGCTGTCGACGGCCCCGGCACCGAAGCCGCCATGGGCGTCGGTTGCGGCGCCCCGGCCGGATCCGTCTGCTCGGCACCGCCCGACAGGGCTCCCGCGTCCTCGATGCTGCTGTCCATGTCCACAGACCTTACGGCCCACCACTGACAGTGACCCAGCCGCCGCCCGCCCGGCCGCGCGTCCGCGCGGCAAACTCAAGGGGTGCCGGGGCGAAACGCGTCACCAAGGCCGCATACCATCGACCACAGACCCTTCCGTCCGGCAGGTACGGAAGACGCTTCGAACGAGGGGACACCGTGGACGTGAGCGGCGGGAGCGGGCAGCCGCGGTCCGGCAAAGACAAGCCGGCCGAGCACCCCGCAGGTCCAACGGCCCCGACGACCGACCCCGCCGGCCATGCGGGCCCGGAACCCGAGCCCACCCCACGACCTGCCCAGGCCGACGCGGACACCACCGCCAACCCGGAGGGCACGGACAGCACCGGCACCGGTTCGGATGCCACTGTGCCTTCGGGGCATACGCCCGACGCCGACGCCGACGGCGCCTCGGACACCGAGAGGACCGACGGCGGCCCGGCCGACACCGGCACCCCGCACGACACCCGCCCCGAGCAGCACCGGACCCTCGCCCACTCCGGAATCGCCAAGGGCGAGCCGCCCCAGCCACGGCCCAAAGAGCCCGGTGGCGGCATCCTCATGGGCCGCCCCTTCGGCGTACCGGTGTACGTCGCACCGAGCTGGTTCCTCGTCGCCGCACTCATCACCTGGGTCTTCGGCGGCCAGCTCGACCGCGTACTGCCCGAGCTCGGCGCCGCCCGCTACCTGGTCTCCCTGTTCTTCGCCGTCGCCTTCTACGCCTCCGTACTCGTCCACGAGCTCGCCCACACCGTCGCGGCGATCCGCTTCAAACTCCCGGTCCGCCGCATCCAGCTGCAGTTCTTCGGCGGCGTCTCCGAGATCGAGAAGGAGGCCGAGACCCCGGGCCGCGAGTTCGTCCTGGCCTTCGTCGGCCCACTGCTCTCGCTCGTCCTCGCCGGCCTGTTCTACCTCGCCATGAAGCCCGTCGAACCCGGCACGGTACCCGGCGTCCTGCTGGCCGGCCTGATGATCTCCAACCTCATCGTGGCGATCTTCAACCTCCTCCCCGGCCTGCCCCTCGACGGCGGCCGCATGCTCCGCGCCGTCGTCTGGGCCATCACCGGCAAACCCATGAGCGGCACCGTCGCCGCCGCCTGGGTCGGCCGCGCCCTCGCCGTCGCCGTCCTGATCGGCCTGCCGCTGCTCAACCAGTCCGGAGTCCTCGGCGGCAACACCGAGGACACCGGCGGCATGGACACCGTCACCGACGCCCTGCTCGCCGCCATCCTCGCCGCCATCATCTGGACCGGCGCCGGCAACAGCCTGCGGATGGCCCGCCTGCGCGAACACCTCCCCGAACTGCGCGCCCGCACCCTCACCCGGCGCGCCGTACCCGTCGAGACCCACACCCCGCTGTCGGAAGCGCTGCGCCGCGCCAACGCCGCCGGCGCCCGCGCCCTCGTCGTCGTCGACGCCCACGGCAACCCCATCTCCCTGGTCCGCGAGTCCGCCATCGTCGGCGTACCCGAACACCGCCGCCCCTGGGTCGCCGTCAGCGGCCTCGCCCAGGAGCTCACCGACGGCATGCGAGTCTCCGCCGAGCTCGCCGGAGAAGAACTCCTCGACGTCCTGCGCGCCACCCCCGCCACCGAATACCTGGTGGTCGAGGAGACCGGCGAGATCTACGGCGTCCTGTCCGCCGCCGATGTGGAACGAGCCTTCGTCAAGGCGATGGCACGCCCCGCCTCATAACGCCCCGCGCCCGAGCGCCGCCCCGAAAGGCACGCGCCCCGGCCCCACCCCCTTCCGTCGGCCAAACCCCCGGACCGGAACCGGTACGCTGGTCACATGTCCGAACCGACCGGTGCCGCCCGCAGGCGCGGGCCCTTCAAGGTCGGGGACCAGGTACAGCTGACCGACCCCAAGGGCCGCCACTACACGTTCACGCTCGAAGCCGGAAAGAACTTCCACACCCACAAGGGTTCCTTCCCGCACGACGAACTGATCGGCGCTCCCGAGGGCAGCGTTGTCCGCACCACCGGCAACGTCGCCTACCTCGCGCTGCGCCCCCTGCTCCCCGACTACGTCCTGTCCATGCCCCGCGGGGCAGCAGTCGTCTACCCCAAGGACGCGGGGCAGATCCTCGCCTTCGCCGACATCTTCCCCGGCGCACGCGTCGTCGAGGCCGGCGTCGGCTCCGGCTCGCTCAGCAGCTTCCTGCTGCGCGCCATCGGCGACCAGGGCATGCTGCACTCCTACGAGCGCCGCGAGGACTTCGCCGAGATCGCCCAGCAGAACGTGGAACGCTACTTCGGCGGCCCCCACCCCGCCTGGCAGCTCACCGTCGGCGACCTCCAGGACAACCTGTCCGACACCGACGTCGACCGCGTCATCCTCGACATGCTCGCCCCCTGGGAATGCCTCGAGGCCGTCTCCAAGGCACTCGTCCCCGGCGGCATCCTCTGCTGCTACGTGGCCACCACCACCCAGCTCGCCCGGACCGTGGAGTCCATCCGGGAGATCGGCTGCTTCAACGAGCCGACCGCCTGGGAAACCATGATCCGCAACTGGCACATCGAAGGCCTCGCCGTCCGCCCCGACCACCGCATGATCGGCCACACCGGCTTCCTGCTCACCGCCCGCCGCCTCGCCGACGGCGTCGAGCCCCCCATGCGCCGCCGCCGCCCCGCCAAGGGCGCCTACGGCGAGGACTACGCCGGACCCAACGCCGACGGCGGCCCCGGCCGCTGACCGACCTCCCACACAGCACAACGCAAGGGCGCCGTGGCGCAGTTCCCGCACACCGACGGGAACTGCGGCACGGCGCCCGTTCGTTGACAGGGCACCAGGGACCCACCCGCACAACGCGAACGCCCACCACGCGCGCGGGCCGCCGCCTTCGGCGATCCCCGACCCCGCCGTTCCCCAGCACTGTGACGTGTGGCACCATGCTGGCCACCCCACCGGCACAGCCCTCACAGGAGACACTCCTAGTGCAGCAATCCGCCGTTCCGGAGCTCGCTCACGCCCAGACCCGACCCATCCACTGGGTCGCCACCGCCACGGCCGTCGCCGGCGTCGTCGCCCTCTCCTCCGTCGTACAACCCGGATCGGCCACGGCCGCCCAGACCCACACCGACACACGCGGCACGTCCGTCCCCGCCGCCATTGCACCGCCCAGCACCACCGGCGTCACCTTCCCCCTGCAATGCGGACCCGTCAAAGCCGTCGTCGCCAGGAAAACCACCGGAGACCTCGACGGCGACGGCAGACCCGAAACAGCCGCCGTGGTCCACTGCGACTCCGCCATGGGCACACCGCCCGACGGGGTCTACGTCCTCACCCGCTCCCCGGACAGCGACCAACCACGCATCGTCGCCACCCTCGTCGACCCCAAGGACCGGCTCACCGTCACCGACTTCTCGATACGCGCGGGCACCGTCACCGCCACCCTGCTCGGCTACTCCTCCGACGCCGTCCCCAACTGCTGCCCCGACGTCAGAACCCCGGCCAAGTGGCACTGGAACGGCACCGCGTTCATCCGCTCCACCCCCACCGACACCCACGGCGTCTGACACACGGCCCGGCTCGGACTCACTCCGCGTCGGGCCCGTACACCTCGACCCTGTCCGAAACCCGGCGCACATGAATGCACTCACCGGGACACTCCCGCGCCGAGTCCACCACATCCACCAGCAGCGGCAACGGCACCGGCGCCGCCGCACCCACCGCCTGCAACAGCTCCGCGTCCGCACCCTTCACATAGGCCAGCCCGTCGATGTCCAGCTCGAACACCTCAGGCGCGTACTGGGCGCAGATCCCGTCACCGGTACACAGATCCTGATCGATCCAGACCTCCAGCGCCTCCCCGCCCAGGGCCTCCTGCTGCACGGTCACCTCTCCTGCCGTCGATACACCGGGCGGAACCGGCACCACGAGGGCCAGCCGGGTCCGCACCAGCGGCTGTTGAACACCCTCGACCCTACCTCCGCCCCCGTTCCGGCCACCCTCCACCGCCACCGGGTTTCCACCCCCGCCCCCTCGGGTACCAGCGCTCGATCAGGACAGAGACACCTCCGGCATGACACCCGCCACATCAAGCCAGGCCGGCCGTGACACCCTCCGCCCGAACCGTCGCTCAGCGTGATGAAACACGGCGGAGCCCCGCAGGCTGCCCACCTCCGGGCCCATCAGCCCGGACCGGACAACTCCGGCCACTCCCGAAGGGTTTTGACCACCCGATGCCCGGAACAAGCCGCTTCCGCATCACGTTGAGTGGGTATCCCCTCCGTGCGAGGGAGAGCGCAACGGGTGACCGACGACACACCTTGACAGTCTTGGTGATCTAGGGGTTTCAATCGACACCCACCCAGGTAGGGTCTGGAAGCGTCCAGCTCCCCTTGGAGGAGGTGAGGACCGTGGCAGCCCACGACGACGACATGAACCGCGGCATCCGCCCGGGACGAGGGTCCGAAGACCCGGCCGGGCAGATCGCCTACCTTGAGCAGGAGATCGCCGTCCTGCGACGCAAGCTCGCCGACTCTCCGCGACACACGAGGATTCTCGAAGAGCGGATCGTCGAGCTGCAGACGAACCTGGCCGGCGTGTCCGCCCAGAACGAACGGCTGGCCAACACCCTCCGCGAGGCCCGCGACCAGATCGTGGCCCTCAAGGAAGAGGTCGACCGGCTCGCCCAGCCGCCCGCCGGCTTCGGCGTCTTCCTGCAGGCCAACGAGGACGGCACCGCCGACATCTTCACCGGAGGCCGCAAACTCCGCGTGAACGTCAGCCCCAGCGTCGACCTCGACGACCTCAGGCGCGGCCAGGAAGTCATGCTCAACGAAGCGCTCAACGTGGTCGAAGCCATGGAGTACGAGCGCGTCGGTGACATCGTCACCCTCAAGGAAATCCTCGAGGACGGCGAGCGCGCCCTCGTACTGGGCCACACCGACGAGGAACGGGTGGTACGGCTCGCCGAGCCGCTGCTGGACGTCACCATCCGCGCCGGCGACGCCCTCCTGCTCGAACCCCGCTCCGGCTACGTCTACGAGGTCGTGCCCAAGAGCGAGGTCGAGGAACTCGTCCTCGAAGAGGTCCCCGACATCGGCTACGAGCAGATCGGCGGCCTCGGCAACCAGATCGAAGCCATCCGCGACGCGGTCGAGCTGCCCTACCTCTACCCCGACCTGTTCAAGGAGCACGAGCTGCGCCCACCCAAGGGCGTCCTGCTCTACGGCCCCCCCGGCTGCGGCAAGACACTCATCGCCAAGGCCGTGGCCAACTCGCTCGCCAAGAAGGTCGCCGAGGTCACCGGCCAGGCCGCCGGCAAGAGCTTCTTCCTCAACATCAAGGGCCCCGAGCTCCTCAACAAGTACGTCGGCGAGACCGAGCGGCAGATCCGCCTCGTCTTCCAGCGAGCCCGCGAGAAGGCCAGCGAGGGCACCCCCGTCATCGTCTTCTTCGACGAGATGGAATCCCTCTTCCGCACCCGAGGCTCCGGCGTCAGCTCCGACGTGGAAAACACCATCGTCCCCCAGCTGCTCGCCGAGATCGACGGCGTGGAAGGCCTGGAGAACGTGGTCGTCATCGGCGCCTCCAACCGCGAGGACATGATCGACCCCGCCATCCTGCGCCCCGGCCGCCTCGACGTGAAGATCAAGATCGAGCGCCCCGACGCCGAAGCCGCCAAGGACATCTTCGGCAAATACCTCACCGAACGCCTCCCGCTGCACGCCGACGACCTCGGCGAACACGGCGGCGACAAGGCCACCACCGTCCAGAGCATGATCCAGACGGCGGTCGAGCAGATGTACGCCGAATCCGAGGAAAACCGCTTCCTGGAAGTCACCTACGCCAACGGCGACAAGGAAGTCCTCTACTTCAAGGACTTCAACTCCGGCGCCATGATCGAAAACATCGTCGGCCGCGCCAAGAAAATGGCGATCAAGGACTTCCTCGAAAAGAACCAGAAGGGCCTCCGCGTCTCCCACCTCCTCCAGGCCTGCGTGGACGAGTTCAAGGAGAACGAAGACCTCCCCAACACCACCAACCCCGACGACTGGGCCCGCATCTCCGGAAAGAAGGGCGAACGGATCGTCTACATCCGCACCCTCATCACCGGAAAGCAGGGCGCAGACACCGGACGCTCCATCGACACGGTGGCGAACACCGGTCAGTACCTGTAACAGCAGGGCGGCTGCGGGTGCCCTCACCGGGGGGTACCCGCAGCCCTCGCGTTTTTCAGGCCACGACCGGAGCAGCCAATGACGCAAATGATCTCCCCACCAGTGCAAAGGCGTTCTAGGCTCGTTCCTACCGCCGAGTCGCGCAGTGCGGGGACGGGCACCGCACACGCACCGGAGCGCCAGCGGTACGTGAGCGGCGCCCACGACCGAGGGTGCCGCCGGGCAAGGAGGGCCGCATGACCGTACGGCGAGTAATGGGCATCGAGACGGAGTACGGAATCTCCGTCCCCGGCCACCCCAACGCCAATGCCATGCTCACCTCGTCCCAGATCGTCAACGCCTACGCGGCCGCGATGCACCGGGCCCGCCGGGCCCGCTGGGACTTCGAGGAAGAGAACCCGCTACGCGACGCACGAGGCTTCGACCTCGCCCGGGAGGCCGCCGACGCCAGCCAGCTCACCGACGAGGACATCGGCCTCGCCAACGTCATCCTCACCAACGGCGCACGACTCTACGTCGACCACGCCCACCCCGAATACAGTGCCCCCGAGGTCACCAACCCCCGCGACGCCGTCCTCTGGGACAAGGCCGGCGAACGCATCATGGCCGAAGCCGCCGAACGAGCCGCCCAGCTCCCCGGCGCCCAGCCCATCCACCTCTACAAGAACAACACCGACAACAAGGGCGCCAGCTACGGCACGCACGAGAACTACCTGATGAAGCGGGAAACCCCCTTCTCCGACATCGTGCGCCACCTCACCCCCTTCTTCGTCTCCCGCCAGGTCTTCGCCGGCGCCGGCCGCGTCGGCATCGGCCAGGACGGCCACGAACACGGCTTCCAGATCAGCCAGCGCGCCGACTACTTCGAAGTCGAGGTCGGCCTGGAGACGACCCTGAAGCGGCCCATCATCAACACGCGGGACGAGCCGCACGCCGACGCGGAAAAGTACCGCCGCCTCCACGTGATCATCGGCGACGCCAACCTCTCCGAGATCTCCACCTACCTCAAACTGGGCACGACCTCCCTGGTCCTGTCCATGATCGAGGACGCCTTCATCGCGGTGGACCTCGCCGTCGACCAGCCGGTACGGACGTTGCACCAGGTCTCGCACGACCCGTCCCTGAAGCGCCTGATCACGTTGCGTAGCGGTCGGACCCTCACAGCCGTCCAGCTCCAGATGGAGTACTACGAGCTGTCCCGCAAATACGTGGAGGAGCGCTACGGGGCCGACGCCGACGACCAGACCAAAGACATCCTGACCCGCTGGGAAGACACCCTCACCCGGTTGGAGAACGACCCGATGAGCCTGGCGGGCGAGCTGGACTGGGTCGCCAAGCGGGAGCTGATGGAAGGCTACCGCCGCCGCGACAACCTCGACTGGGACGCCGCACGCCTCCACCTCGTCGACCTCCAGTACGCCGACGTACGCGCCGAGAAAGGCCTCTACAACCGGCTCGCGGCCCGTGGCCGCATCAAGCGCCTCCTGGACGAGACGGACGTCGAGCAGGCCATGAGGAAGCCGCCGGAGGACACGCGGGCGTACTTCCGCGGCCGCTGCCTGGAGCAGTACGCCGACGACGTCGCCGCGGCGAGCTGGGACTCGGTCATCTTCGACCTCCCCGGCCGGGACTCCCTCCAGCGCGTTCCAACCCTGGAACCGCTACGCGGAACGCGAAATCACGTCAAGGAACTGCTGGACCGCTGCCGCACCGCAGAAGACCTGGTCAGGGTCCTGTCAGGCGGGTGAGCGGGCCAGGGGGGTACTCGGTGCGGCCCGGGCGGACAGGGTGGAAACCCCTACCGCCCGGGAATCATCGGGGTGGCCCCCGTACGTTGGAGAAACTGCGGGGCCGATGTCGGACCCGGCTTGTAGGGTCTGATCATCACCGATCGGCAGGCGAACTGAGCGGGGTGAGGGTTATGGCAACCAAGGACACCGGCGGCGGTCAGCAGAAGGCCACGCGGGCTACCGAAGAGGTCGAGGAGCAGGCGCAGGACGCGCAGGCTTCGGAGGACCTCAAGGAGCGGCACGAGAAGCTGAGCGACGACGTGGACTCCGTCCTGGACGAAATCGATGACGTACTCGAGGAAAACGCCGAGGATTTCGTGCGCTCCTTCGTGCAAAAAGGTGGAGAGTAAAGGCGAATCGGTCACGATGCCTTCGAAGTAAAGGCGGCGGGGGTCGGGTGGCAGAGGAGCCGGACGCGAAGGAGTGCGGGAAATGCGGGCGGGAGCTGCCTCTTGCCGCCTTCGCGCGCGACAGGAATCGATGCGACGGCCTCCAGGTGTACTGCCGGGAGTGCGTGGCGGAGTACAGCGCCGCGCACTACCGGCATCGCCGGGAGGCCATGGGGAAGCCGGTCCGGGAGAAGGTGGATGTCCCGGTCGGGCACAAGCTCTGTCGGAGCTGTGGCCAGGTGAAGCCGCACAGCGAATGGCATCGCAACGCGACCGCTTCCGATGGTCTGTCGACGCGCTGTAAGGCGTGCCGGGCTGCGCTCGGACGAGAGGACCATCTGAGGCGCGAGTACGGCCTCACCAAAGCCGAACGCGACGAGTTGATCGCCTCCCAAGGCGGCGTCTGCTGCATATGTCTTGCGGCTCCGCCCGCACATGTGGATCACTGCCATGAGACGGGTAGGGTCCGTGGCGTACTGTGCTTCAGCTGCAACGCCGCGCTGGGGCAGTTCAAGGATCAGCCCGAGGCCATAAGGCGGGCTGCTGCATACGTGGAAGGAAACGCGTGGAAGCCAACACTCGTAGCACCGGGCGTCTACCAGCTGCCTTCCTGACGCCAGGGTCCTCCTCCTTCATGGACTTCCTGTCCGAGCACCAGCCCGAGATGCTGCCGGGCAACCGGCAGCTGCCGCCCACGCAGGGCGTGA
Source organism: Streptomyces sp. NPDC001093 (assembly GCF_040298985.1). Lineage (NCBI taxonomy): Bacteria > Bacillati > Actinomycetota > Actinomycetes > Kitasatosporales > Streptomycetaceae > Streptomyces > Streptomyces sp. NPDC001093. The sequence continues at coordinate 105,398 of NZ_JBEPBF010000008.1, forward strand.
TCGAGGCGCCCCACGGCACCACCATCGTGGCCGTGACCTTCCCGGGGGGCGTGGTGCTGGCCGGTGACCGTCGCGCCACCATGGGCAACATCATCGCTCAGCGGGACATCGAGAAGGTGTTCCCGGCGGACGAGTACTCGGCCGTGGGTATCGCCGGCACCGCCGGTCTTGCCGTGGAGATGGTCAAGCTCTTCCAGCTGGAGCTGGAGCACTTCGAGAAGGTCGAGGGTGCGCAGCTGTCGCTGGAGGGCAAGGCGAACCGGTTGTCGACGATGATCCGGTCGAATCTCGGTATGGCGATGCAGGGTCTGGCGGTCGTGCCGCTGTTCGCGGGGTATGACGTGGACCGGGAGAAGGGGCGGATCTTCTCCTATGACGTCACGGGTGGCCGCAGCGAGGAGCATAATTTCGCAGCCACCGGCTCCGGCTCGATCTTCGCGCGTGGCGCGATGAAGAAGTTGTTCCGTGACGACCTGACCGAGGAGCAGGCGACCACGCTGGTGGTGCAGGCTCTCTACGACGCGGCTGACGACGACTCGGCGACCGGTGGTCCCGATGTCGCCCGCCGGATCTACCCGATCATCACCGTGATCACCGAGGACGGTTTCCGCCGGCTGACGGAGGAGGAGTCCTCCGAGCTCGCTCGTGCGGTGCTGCAGAGGCGCCTGGAGGAGCCGGACGGCCCGAAGGCCGCCCTGCTCTGAGTGCGGGCCCCGGTTCTTATCAAGGTGATCCAGTGACCATGACAGAAAGGGACGGATAACCGGTGTCGACGCCGTTCTATGTCTCACCCCAGCAGGCCATGGCCGATCGGGCGGAGTATGCCCGCAAGGGCATCGCCCGTGGCCGTAGCCTGGTCGTGCTGCAGTATGCCGACGGCATTGTGTTCGTCGGCGAGAACCCGTCCCGTGCGCTGCACAAGTTCAGCGAGATCTATGACCGGATCGGTTTTGCGGCCGCCGGTAAGTACAACGAGTACGAGAACCTGCGCATCGGTGGTGTCCGTTACGCCGACCTGCGGGGTTACACCTATGACCGTGATGATGTGACCGCTCGTGGTCTGGCGAACGTCTATGCCCAGACGCTCGGCACGATCTTCTCGTCGGCTGCCGAGAAGCCGTACGAGGTGGAGCTGGTCGTGGCGGAGGTGGGGGAGACCCCGGAGGGTGATCAGATCTATCGGTTGCCGCATGACGGGTCGATCGTGGACGAGCACGGTTCGGTCGCGGTGGGCGGCAACGCCGAGCAGATCAGCAGTTTCCTGGACCAGCGTCACCGTGACGGCATGTCGCTGGCGGAGGCTCTGAAGCTGGCGGTGCAGGCCTTGTCCCGTGACACCAATGGCAGCGAGCGGGAGATTCCCGCGGAGCGGCTGGAGGTGGCGGTGCTGGATCGTACGCGTCCGCAGAAGCGCAAGTTCAAGCGGATCGTCGGTCGTCAGCTGTCGCGTCTGCTGGCGGCGGACGGTGCGGCCACCGAGGCGGAGAGCTCGGAGGAGGAGGACGGCTCCGAGGAGGAGTGATCCGTCGCCCCGTTTGCCTGTTCCTGTGTGCCCCGGCCGTTGTCCTGGCCGGGGCACACGGCGTTCCGGTGGGTCACCGGGGCGGCTGGGCGGCGCGTGGTGGGGCCGTGGAGCCGCGTACGACAAGGTGGACCGGGATGTCTCCGCTGTCGGGCTTGCGGCCTTCCAGGACGGCGAGGAGGGCGTGCATGCCGCGTTCGCCGAAGAGCTCGGCGTCGAGTCGTACGGTGGTCAGTTCGGGGTCGATGGCGGTGGCGAGGCCGAGGTCGTCGACGCCGGTGACGGAGACGTCGTCGGGGATGCGCAGGCCGAGGCGGCGCAGGGCCTTGTAGGCGCCGGCGGCGAGTTTGTCGTCGTCGCAGACGACGGCGGTGGGCCGGGGGCCGGGGGCGGTGAGTGCGGTCTCGGTTGCGGTCAGGGCGCCTTCGATGGAGATCGGGGCCCGGGTTGTGCGGACTTCCGTCCCCGGTACGGCGGACATGCGTGATGCGAGTTCACGCGCGCGTACCTCGAAGGTCCAGGAGGGTACGTCGGCGGCCAGGTGGAGGATGCGGCGGTGGCCGAGGGTGAGCAGGTGGTCGGTGACCTGACGGAAGCCGTCGGCGATGTCGAGGTTGACGGTGGCGGCGCCGAGGCTGCCTCGGGGGTCGCTGTCGAGCATGACGAGGGGGAGTTGGTCGCCGCGGATGGCGGTGAGGGCGTCGGCGGCCATGGAGGAGGCGATGACGCCGTCGAGGGCGGCTTGGGCGGAGGCGAAGGGGTCGCGGGCGAGGCCGATGCCTTCGGGCGAGGGGTAGAGGACGACGCCGAAGCCGTTTTCGGCGGCGACGCGTGCGGCGCCGGTGTAGACGCCGGCGAAGAACTCGGTGGTGAGGGCCGGGACGACGAGCAGGACGGTGCGGGTGTGGCCGAGGCGGAGGTTGCGGGCGGCGAGGTTGGGTCGGTAGCCGAGTTCGCGGGCCGCTTCGCGGACTCGCTCGGCGACGGGTTCGGAGACGCGTCCGCGCCATTTGTCGCCCAGGACGAGGGAGACGGCTGCCTGGGAGACCCCGGCTGCCTGGGCGACGTCCCGGCTGGTCGGGCGCGTGCTGCTGCGTGCCACCGTGGGCCTGCCTTTTCGTCTGGACGTCCGAACAGCGCACATGGTACGTATGAGGAGGGACGTTATACGTACAACGTGAGGCTGGAGGCGGCGGATGGCCGCGGGTTATCTGGAGATACTCCGGGCGCGGCATGCGCTGCGGCTGCTCACCGGCACGCTGGTGGGGCGGCTGCCGAACGCGACGGCGGCGATCGCCCTGGTGCTGTTCGTGCGTGCCGAGGGCGGTACGTACAGCCTCGCGGGTGCCCTCGCCGCCGTCTACGGCGTCGCCAATGCCGTGGGCCAGCCGGTCCTGGGCCGGCTGGTTGATCTGCACGGCCAGCCGCGCGTGCAGCTGCCGGCGGCGGTGCTGGCGGCCCTGTCCATGGCGGTCTTCGCGTTCTCCGGCACCGATCCGCTGCCGCTGGCGTATGCGGCCGTGGCGGCGGCCGGTCTGTTCACGCCGCCGCTGGAGGGGGGCCTGCGCGCGCTGTGGCCGTCGGTGCTGGGGCGCGAGGAGCAGGTGCACACGGCGTACGCGATGGACGCGATCGCGCAGGAGATCATGTTCACGGTGGGGCCGCTGCTGGTGACGTTGTGCGTGGCGCTGTGGGACGAGCGTGCCGCTCTGCTGGTGCTGAACCTGCTGGGTGTGCTGGGTGCGCTCTGGGTGGTCGTGTCGCCGCCCTCGCGGGCGTGGCGGTCGGCGCCGCGTGAGGCGCACTGGCTCGGTGCGCTGCGTTCGCCGGGTCTGCTGGTGCTGCTCGGTGCTTTCCTGTTCGTGGGGATCGCGCTGGGTTCGATCACGGTCGCGTCGGTGTCGTACGCCGATGGTCATGGCGGTGACGCGGTGTACGGCTGGATGATGGCGGGGCTGGGTCTGGGTGCGCTGGTGGGGGGCTCGGTGTACGGGGCCCGTCGGTGGAGCGGTTCGCCCGAGCGGCGACTGAGTGTGCTCGTGGCCCTTCTGGCGGTGTGTTACCTGCCTTTGATGCTGACGCCGGGTGCGCCGGCCATGGTGCTGCTCTCGGTGCTGTCCGGGGTGTTCCTCGCGCCGTGTATCGCCTGTGCGTTCATCATCGTGGACCGGCATGCGCCGAGCGGGACGGTCACCGAGGCGTTCTCCTGGCTTGTGACGACGTTCACCGTGGGTGCCTCGGTGGGGACGGGCGTGGCGGGGCCGGTGGTCCAGGCCGGTGGCACGGTGTGGGGGTTCGCCGTTCCGGGGGCGGCGGGGGCGGTGTCGTTGCTGGTGCTGCTCGCCATGGGACGGGTCCTCGCAGCTCCCGCGCGGGGCGGGGTCGTTGCGTCTTCACCGGAAAATGATCCAAATCGTGCCGTCGAACCCCGTTTCAGCTCGGGGGATCGGGCGTAATGTTCAGTCATGGACCGCCGCATTTTCGGGCTGGAGAACGAGTACGGCGTCACGTGCACGTTCAGGGGACAGCGGCGCCTGTCTCCTGACGAGGTGGCGCGGTACCTCTTCCGCCGTGTCGTGTCATGGGGCCGCAGCAGCAATGTCTTTCTGCGAAACGGCGCCCGGCTCTATCTCGACGTGGGCTCACATCCGGAATACGCGACCCCCGAATGTGACAACGTGATCGAACTGGTCACCCACGACAAGGCCGGCGAGCGCATTCTCGAGGGACTCCTGGTGGACGCGGAGCGACGCCTGCACGAGGAGGGAATCGCGGGCGACGTCTACCTGTTCAAGAACAACACGGACTCGGCGGGCAACTCGTACGGCTGCCATGAGAACTATCTGGTGGCACGGCACGGGGAGTTCTCGCGGCTCGCGGACATCCTCATCCCGTTCCTGGTGACGCGGCAGCTGCTGTGCGGCGCGGGGAAGGTGCTGCAGACGCCGCGTGGTGCCGTGTACTGCGTGAGTCAGCGGGCGGAGCACATCTGGGAGGGTGTGTCGTCGGCGACGACGCGTTCGAGGCCCATCATCAACACGCGTGACGAGCCGCACGCGGATGCCGAGCGTTACCGACGGCTGCATGTCATCGTCGGCGACTCGAACATGTCCGAGACGACGATGCTGCTGAAGGTCGGCGCGACGGACCTGGTGCTGCGCATGATCGAGGCGGGCACGGTGATGCGTGACCTGACGCTGGAGAACCCGATCCGGGCGATCCGCGAGGTCAGTCATGACATCACGGGCCGGCGCAAGGTGCGGCTGGCCAGCGGCCGGGAGGCGTCGGCGCTGGAGGTGCAGCGGGAGTACTTCGACAAGGCCGTGGACTTCTGTGACCGCCGGGGGATCCGTACCGGCACGGTCGCGCAGGTCCTGGAGCTGTGGGGCCGCACCCTGGACGCGATCGAGACCGAGGAACTGGACCGGATCGCCACCGAGATCGACTGGGTGATGAAGTACAAGCTCATCGAGCGGTACCGGGCCAAGAACAACATGACGATGTCGCATCCGCGGGTCGCTCAGATAGACCTCGCCTACCACGACATTCATCGTCGTCGTGGTCTGTACTACCTGCTGGAGAAGAAGGGCCAGGCGACCCGGGTCTGCAACGACCTGAAGATCTTCGAGGGCAAGTCGGTTCCGCCGCAGACCACTCGGGCGCGGCTGCGCGGTGACTTCATCCGGCGGGCACAGGAACAGCGCAGGGACTTCACGGTCGACTGGGTGCATCTGAAGCTCAACGACCAGGCGCAGCGCACCGTGTTGTGCAAGGACCCGTTCCGTTCGGTGGACGACCGGGTGGAGAAGCTGATCGCCGGAATGTAGTCGAAAGCGGGTGAGTCAAGCGTTTCGGGTGTGAAATGCCGGAGCGCCACACGGGCGTCGTACGTTTCCCGTACGGCGCCCTTCTCGCGTCGTAGAGTTGCGCGCACGCCATCCGCAAGATCGATCGATTACGAGGCTCTTCCGTGCGTCGACGTTCACTTCTTCTCGCCGCCGTTCCCGCAGGGCTGGTCACACTGGCCGCGTGCGGTAACGGCAAGTCCGGCTCCAGCAAGTCCAGTGTGTCGCCGTCCCCGTCGGTGTCCACGGTGCCTCCGCCGAAGATCGTGGAGGGGCCGTTGCCGGCGATCACGGCGGGCACGAAGTTCGGTGAGAAGCCGACCGTGGCGAAGGGGCCGGGCGAGCCGTCGAAGAACCTGGCGGTGAAGACGGTGATCGCGGGCGGTGGTCGCACGGTCGCGGAGAACGACTTCGTCCAGGCGAACTACCTGGGTCAGATCTGGGACACGGGCAAGGTCTTCGACAACTCCTACGACCGCAAGACCTCGCTGGTCATTCAACTCGCCCAGGGAAGCAGCATCGACGGCTGGCGGTATGGGCTGACGGGCCGGAAGACCGGCAGCCGGGTCCTGATGGCGGTGCCGCCCACCTGGGGTTACGGCAAGGAGGGCCAACCGCAGGCGGGTATCAAGGGCACCGACACGATGGTGTTCGTCGTCGATCTGATCGATGTGTTCAACTCCAAGAGCTCCTCCCACGGCAAGCCGGTCCCGCAGAGCGACGCGTCGCTGCCGGAGGTCGCCACGAACACCGACGGCAAGGTTCCCAAGGTCACCATCCGGCAGCCGCACCCGCCGAAGAAGCTCGTGTCCACTTACGTCCTGGAGGGCGACGGCCCCGAGCTCAAGGCGGACCAGACGGTCCTGTGCCAGTTCCAGGGGCTGGTCTGGGAGGGCGGCAAGACCTTCGAGCGGACGTACGGCTCGGGGCGGCTGAGCCAGTTCTCGCTGGCGCAGATCCAGCAGGTGGTCCCGGGGCTGGCGCAGGGTCTGACCGGCAAGAAGGTGGGCAGCCGCGTGCTGGTCGTCGTGCCGCCGGAGCTGGGCTACACCACCGTCCCGCCCGGCGGGGTCATCAAGAAGGACTCCACGCTCGTCTACACGGTGGACATCCTCGCCGCGATGTAGCCGGTGGCGTCCGTGGCGGGCGGGGGAGCCGGTGTCCGTGGCGGGCGGCGGGGGTGCGGAGATGAAAGACTGTCCGCGTTTCGTGTCGTACACAAGCAGGAGCTTTTGACGTGAGCATCGAGAAGCCCGAGATCGACTTCCCGGGCGGCGAGCCCCCGGCGGACCTCGAGATCAAGGACATCTGGGAGGGCGACGGGCCGGTGGCGCAGGCGGGTCAGACCGTCACCGTCCACTACGTGGGTGTCGCCTTCAGCACCGGCGAGGAGTTCGACGCCAGCTGGAACCGTGGCACTCCGTTCCGCTTCCCGCTGGGTGCGGGCCGTGTCATCGCGGGCTGGGACCGTGGTGTGCAGGGCATGAAGGTCGGTGGCCGTCGTCAGCTGACCATCCCCGCCCACCTCGCCTACGGCGACCAGAGCCCGACCCCGGCGATCAAGCCGGGCGAGACGCTGATCTTCGTGGTCGACCTGCTGGGCGTCTGATCGCGCCCGGTCCCCTTGTGATCCACACGTGATCCACACCTGATCGACCGGTCGTGTGCGACCGGTTCCGATCACCTGGGGCCCATGCCTGCTCGGGCATGGGCCCTCGGCTTTTGTGACCGCCCTGAGGAGCGGTACGGTCATCGGTCGGAAGCACCATAGGAAAGGCGAAGGGCGTCGATGGCCATTGCCAAGGCCGAGCGGCTGATGAACCTGGCGCTGTGTCTGCTCGGCACACGGCGGCCGCTCAGCAAGCGCGAGCTGCGGGAGAGCATCGAGGCCTACCTGGAGGCGGGCTCCGACGACTCCTTCAACCGGATGTTCGAGCGGGACAAGGACGACCTGCGCGAGCTGGGCCTGGTCATCGAGACGGTGGAGAACCTGGACGGCGAGGTCGGCTATCTCGCGCGCCGTGACAGCAACCGGCTGCCGCCCATCACCCTGGACGCCGAGGAGGCCGCGGCGCTCGGTCTGGCCGCGAAGGTGTGGCAGCAGGCGCGTCTCGCCGGCGCGGCCAGCGGTGCCCTGCAGAAGCTGCGGGCCGCGGGGCTCCCGGAGGACGTCGACCCGTACGAGGCGCACGGCGCCCTGGAGCCCCGTATCCCGGTGCACGAGACCGCGTTCGAGCCGCTGATGCTGGCCTGCCGGGACCGCCGCCCGGTCGTCTTCGACTACCGCAAGGCCTCCGCCGCCCGCCCCGAGCCCCGGAATGTGGAGCCGTGGGCGCTGGAGTGCTGGCGCGGGCACTGGTATCTGGCCGGTTTCGACCGGGACCGGGGCGCCGAGCGGGTCTTCCGGCTCTCGCGGATCACCGGCCGGGTCCGCTCGCGCGGCACGGGCTTCACCGCTCCCGTGCCCGACGTCGTCACCGTGCGCGAGACCGTGGCGAGCTGGGCGGGTGAGATCGCCGACGGTACGGCGCTGATCCGGCTGCGTTCCGGTGCCGGTTACCCCCTTCGGGCGAAGGCCGCCAGGGTGCGGGAACTCGGCGACGGCTGGGACGAGTTGGAGATTCCGTACGGGCACGGCCTGGACGCCTGGCTGGTGGAGTTCGGGCCGGACGTGGTGGTCCTGGAGCCGGCCGAGCTGCGCGCGGACGTGGTGGACCGGCTACGTGCCGTGGCCAAGGGCTGAGGGGGAGCAGGACTGTGGCAGGCAAACCGGTCAGGCCCGTGAACGCCATCGACCAGACCCGGCGGATGCTCTCCCTGGTGACGTACCTCAGGGAGCGCCCGGGCGCCCGGATCGCGGACGTCGCGCGTGCCTTCGGCATCACCGAGGACGAGCTGGTCGCCGACCTCGATCTGCTGCCGATGTGCGGCACGAGCTTCCGCGGCGGCGATCTGCTGGACATCGACACCGACGGTGAGCGGATCTGGTGGCACAACCCGGCCGCACTGGGCGAGGAGGCGGCGGAGCCGCTCAGGCTGGCCGCCGACGAGGCCACCGCGCTGCTGGTGGCCGCCCGGGCCGTCTCGACCCTGCCGGGCCTGCGCGAGGGCGACCGTCAGGCCCTGCTGCGGGCCACCGCGAAGGTGGAGGCCGCCGCCGGTGAGGCCGCCGGGGCCAGCGCGCGGCTGTCGGTGACCTTCGAGTCCGAGGGCGGGGTCTTCGCCGACGTCGACCGGGCGATCTCCGAGCGCCGCCGGCTGTGGATCCGCTACTACTCCCCGGCCCGCGACGAGGTCACCGAGCGCGAGATCGACCCGATCCGCCTGGTCAGCGTCGGTCACACCTATGTCGAGGCCTGGTGCCGCCGTTCCGAGGCCCGGCGTACCTTCCGGCTCGACCGGGTCGCGGAGATCAGAATCCTGGACGAGCCGTCCGCGCCGCCCGAGATAGAGCTGCGCGACCTCTCCGAAGCCCTGGTGCAGCCCGCGGCCGAGGACCCGGAGGTGGTGGTCGAGGTCGGCCCCGGCGGCCGCTGGGTGGCCGAGTACTACCCGCACGACAGCGCCGATGAGCTTCCCGACGGCGGGCTGCGTATCACTCTGCGCACCCCCGATCCGGCCTCCCTGCGCCGGCTGGCACTGCGACTCGGCCGCGACGGCCGGATCGTCTCCCCGCCGGAGCTGGCCGACAGCGCCCGCAGGGCGGCGGCGCAGGCGCTGACGGCGTACGACACGCCGCCGGAGTGAGCTGCCGGCGCGCTGTGCAGAGCCGGCGAGGGGCCGCGCGACCAGCCACGACGGCGCCGGAGACGAAGGGCGGCGCGTCGCGGCCCGCCCGGCGGGGCTCCGGCGCACCGCCGGCCGGCGAACGACCAGGAGAAGGAGCGAGGGCTGTGAGCGAGCGTGCGGGTGAGATGACGGTGGCGGCCGCCTTCGCCGGGATGAGGAGAGCGGTCCCCGTGGTGTTCAAGGCGGGCTGCCCGGACTGCCGGGGCCGCTTCGAGCTCGCCGCGAGCGCGCTGCGCCTCGCCATCGGTGCCAGCAGCCGTACGACGTTCTACTCCTTCACCTGCCCCGAGTGCGGGGCCGCCGTCCGCAAGCCCGCCGGGGAGCGCATCGTCGAGCTGCTCACCGGTGGCGGGGTCCGCACGCTGCGGCTGCACAGCACCGTCTAGTCTCGACGTCATGTTCTGGCCGATGTGCGCGGTAGCGTTGGGTTTCCTGGGTCTCGCGGTGCTGGGGGTGCTCGCTGTCCGGGTCTTCCTGGAGGCGCGGCGTCTCGGGCAGCAGGTCGCGGATTCGGCGCGCCGTATCAACAGGGCGGCCGAGGATCTGGAGCGGGCGGCGGTCAGCGCGGGCCGTGCCGTGGATGCGCTGTGATACCCGCAAGGCTGTGCGCTTTGGGTTACTTCGCGCTGTCACCCGACGGGCCCGTCCAGGTACGCTGACGATCGCGGCCCGGAGAACGAGGCGCGGTCCGCAGAGGGAGTGGGAGTACGCATGGGGATTGTCCTACGTTCACCCCCGGGCGTTACGATCGCTGCCAGCACGATGCTCGGACGCATGTCCGACCGGTCGGACACAGCCCCGCCGCCCCGCCTCAGTGAGAAGGTGAAGACTTATGTTCCGCAACGCACTTGAGCCGTGGCACCTGGTGCTCCTGGTTCTGGTGATCGTCCTCGTGTTCGGCTCCAAGAAGCTTCCGGACATGGCGCGCTCGCTCGGCAAGTCCGCCCGCATCCTGAAGAGCGAGGCGAAGGCGATGAAGGACGAGGGCAAGCAGTCTTCCACCCCCGCCCAGCCCGCCGAGGAGCAGACCCCGGCTCAGCGCACGATCCAGGCGGCGCCCGGCGACGTGACCAGCGCCCGGCCGGTCAACGAGCAGACGGACACGACCCAGCGCTGACGCGAGGACCGGGGCATCCGGTCCGCTGCACGAGATGAGGATGTGGGTTGCTCAAGTCTGCCCGCAACAACGAGAGGGATCCCGAGGGGCGGATGCCGCTCGCGGATCACTTGCGTGAGCTGCGCAACCGGCTTGCGAAGGGTGTGCTGGCGATCATCGTCGTCACCATCGTGGCCGCCTTCTTCTACAAGGACATCGTCAACGTCATCACCAAGCCGGTGCTGGACTCGGTGGGGTGCACGCAGTCCTTCGAGGAACTGGCGAAGTCGTCGAAGGACGTCTCCTGTGCGCGGATCACGATCAACGGTCTGCTGACGCCCTTCACGCTGGCGCTGCAGGTCTCGCTGATGGCCGGCGTGGTGCTGGCGTCGCCGGTGTGGCTCTACCAGCTGTGGGCGTTCGTCGCGCCGGGCCTGCACCGGCACGAGAAGAAGTACGCCTACGCGTTCGTGGGATTCGGCTTCCCGCTCTTCCTCGGCGGCGGCTACCTCGCCTACAACGTGCTGCCCACCACGGCGAGGGTGATGAAGGACTTCCTGCCCTCCGGGGTGGAGAACCTGCTGCCGCTGGACGGCCTGATCAACCTGGTCACGCGCATGGTGGTGGTCTTCGGTCTCTCCTTCGAGATGCCGTTGCTGCTCGTCATGCTCAACCTCACCGGCATCCTCACCGGCCGCCGCATGCTCGGCTGGTGGCGCGGCATGATCATCGGCATCACGGCTTTCGCGGCCGTGGCGACCCCCAGTACCGATGCGCTGACGATGCTGGCCCTGGCCGCGCCGATCTGGGCCCTGTACTTCGTCGCGGTGGGTATCTCGCTGTTCAACGACCGGCGCAGGGCCCGCCGCGAGGCGGCGGGGCCCGCCGACGACGAGGCCTCCGAGCTGGACCTCACCCCCGAGGACATCGGCGAGATCGAGCCCGTCGCGGCCAGCCGGGCCCTGCCCGAGCAGTCGGGCACCGACCGGGTCAACGGCTTCGACGACGTGACCTGAGCCTCGCGCCGCACCGCACCGCGCCGGATGCCCCCGCCCTCAGGGACGGGGGCATCCGCCTTTGTCGATCAGCCCACTTCCGGATAATGATCGTCCTGTTGTCAGTGGGGCCCGGTACGCTCGAAAGCACGATGACAGAGGACCTCTCTCCGGCCGAGCGGTACGCGGCAGCCCGCAGGCGGGCAGCCGAGCAGGCCACCGCGCTCGCGTCCTTCCGCGAGATGTACGACTTCGGCCTCGACCCCTTCCAGATCGAGGCCTGCCAGGCACTCGAGGCGGGGAAGGGCGTACTGGTGGCCGCCCCCACCGGCTCGGGCAAGACGATCGTGGGCGAGTTCGCCGTCCACCTCGCCCTCAAGCAGGGCAAGAAGTGCTTCTACACGACACCCATCAAGGCGCTGTCGAACCAGAAGTACGCCGACCTGTGCCGGCGCTACGGCACCGGCAAGGTCGGCCTGCTCACCGGCGACAACAGCGTGAACTCCGACGCCCCGGTGGTCGTGATGACCACCGAGGTCCTGCGGAACATGCTCTACGCCGGCTCCCAGACCCTCCTGGGCCTCGGCTATGTGGTCATGGACGAGGTGCACTACCTCTCCGACCGCTTCCGCGGTGCCGTCTGGGAGGAAGTGATCATCCATCTCCCCGAGTCGGTGACCCTGGTGTCACTGTCCGCGACCGTGTCCAACGCCGAGGAGTTCGGTGACTGGCTGGACACCGTCCGTGGCGACACCGAGGTGATCGTCTCCGAGCACCGCCCCGTGCCGCTGTTCCAGCACGTCCTCGCCGGGCGGAGGATGTACGACCTGTTCGAGGAGGGCGAGGGCCACAAGAAGGCCGTCAACCCCGACCTGGCCCGCCTCGCCCGCATGGAGGCGACCCGGCCGTCGTACCAGGACCGCAGACGCGGCCGCGCGATGCGCGAGGCCGACCGGGAGCGGGAGCGCAGACAGCGCTCGCGCGTGTGGACACCGGGCCGGCCCGAGGTCATCGAGCGCCTGGACTCCGAGGGCCTCCTGCCGGCCATCACGTTCATCTTCAGCCGCGCCGCCTGCGAGGCCGCCGTCCAGCAGTGCCTGTACGCGGGCCTGAGGCTGAACGACGAGGAGGCGCGGGAACAGGTCCGCGCCCTGGTCGAGGAGCGCACCGCCCACATCGCGCCGGAGGATCTGCACGTCCTCGGGTACTACGAGTGGCTGGAGGGCCTGGAGCGCGGGATCGCCGCCCACCACGCGGGCATGCTGCCGACCTTCAAGGAGGTCGTGGAGGAGCTGTTCGTACGCGGCCTGGTCAAGGCGGTGTTCGCCACCGAGACCCTCGCGCTCGGCATCAACATGCCCGCCCGCTCGGTGGTGCTGGAGAAGCTCGTCAAGTGGAACGGCGAGCAGCACGCCGACATCACGCCGGGCGAGTACACCCAGCTCACCGGCCGCGCCGGCCGCCGGGGCATCGACGTCGAGGGCCACGCGGTCGTGCTGTGGCAGCGCGGCATGAGCCCCGAGCACCTCGCCGGCCTCGCGGGCACCCGCACCTACCCGCTGCGCTCCAGCTTCAAGCCGTCGTACAACATGGCGGTCAACCTGGTCGAGCAGTTCGGCCGGCACCGCAGCCGCGAGCTGCTGGAGACCTCCTTCGCGCAGTTCCAGGCCGACAAGTCGGTCGTCGGGATCTCCCGCCAGGTGCAGCGCAACGAGGAGGGCCTGGCCGGCTACAAGGCCTCCATGACCTGCCACCTCGGCGACTTCGACGAGTACGCGCGCCTGCGCCGCGAGCTGAAGGACCGGGAGACCGAACTGGCCCGGCAGGGGGCGAACCAGCGCCGCGCCGAGGCGGCCGTGGCGCTGGAGAAGCTCAAGCCGGGCGACGTCATCCACGTCCCGACGGGCAAGTACGCGGGGCTGGCGCTCGTGCTGGACCCGGGCCTGCCCGCCGGCCGCTCCAACGGCCACCGCGGCTTGGACCACCTCGACGGTCCGCGCCCGCTGGTGCTGACCGCCGAACGGCAGGTCAAGCGGCTGGCGTCGATGGACTTCCCGGTGCCGGTCGAGCCGCTGGACCGGATGCGGATCCCGAAGTCCTTCAACCCGCGCTCGCCGCAGTCCCGCAGGGACCTCGCCTCCGCGCTGCGCACCAAGGCCGGGCACATCCCGCCGGAGCGGGCCCGCAAGAAGCGCTCGCAGGCCGCCGACGACCGCGAGATCGCCCGCCTGCGCACCGCGATCCGCGCGCATCCCTGCCACGGCTGCAACGACCGCGAGGACCACGCCCGTTGGGCCGAGCGCTACCACCGGCTGCTGCGCGACACCTCACAGCTGGAGCGCCGCATCGAGGGCCGTACGAACACCATCGCGCGGACCTTCGACCGGATCGTGGCCCTGCTGACCGAGCTCGACTACCTGCGCGGCGACGAGGTCACCGAGCACGGCAAGCGCCTGGCCCGGCTGTACGGCGAACTGGACCTGCTGGCCAGCGAATGCCTGCGCGAGCGGGTCTGGGAGGGGCTCAGCCCCGCCGAACTCGCCGCCTGCGCCTCGGCGTTGGTGTACGAGGCACGGGTCGGCGACGACGCGATGGCACCCAAGCTGCCCTCGGGCAAGGGGAAGGCCGCGCTCGGCGAGATGGTCCGGATCTGGGGCCGGCTGGACGGTCTGGAGGAGGAGTTCCGGATCAACCAGACCGAGGGCGTCGGGCAGCGCGAGCCGGATCTCGGCTTCGCCTGGGCCGTGTACATGTGGGCCTCGGGCAAGGGGCTCGACGAGGTGCTGCGTGAGGCGGAGATGCCCGCGGGGGACTTCGTGCGCTGGTGCAAGCAGGTCATCGACGTGCTGGGCCAGATCTCCGCGGCGGCGCCCTCCGAGGGCTCGACCGTGGCCAAGGCCGCGCGCAAGGCTGTGGAGCAGGTGCTGCGGGGGGTCGTCGCCTACTCGTCGGTGGGGTGATCTCCGGTTCGCCGGAGTGGGTGACTATGTCGGGGGTCCTTTCGGGGCCCCCATTCGCCTATCACGGTGAGTCGCTTTCGCATGCCCGTACACCGTGACCGAACGTGTTCGAATAGGCGCTGAGCGTGTAAATGGAGTCGAGCGTACTCCTGGTGCATGGGGCATTTCAGGTGCTTGCCGAATATGACACGGCGATGATCCGGTCGGACTAAGCTCGCCCGCGGCGCACCGAGTTGAGCCGAATTCGTGCGTCTGTTCCCAAACATGCGATAAATCCCGACAGTTCCATGAACCTTCCCCACACATGCTCCCCCGACACCCAGCCGACTCATCTCAGAAGGCATCCATGGTGAGTGTTCAGAAGCCTCCCGGTGGCCGTGAACGTCCTTACGCCCGCGTACTGTTGCCGCCGGCCATATTGATGGCAGCCGCGACCGGGGCGGCCGTCGCCCTGGGGCCGGCGTCGGCCCGTATCGGCATCGGCGTGGTCGGAGCCGTGGCCCTCCTGCTGATCCTCGCCACGGGCGCGGAGGCCGCCCGCCGCGGCCGCAGGCTCCGCGAGGAACAGGCCGAGCACGCCCGTCACACCGCGTATCTGGAGCACCGGCTCGCCGCCCACGACGATCTGATCGGGCGCTTCGCGAGCGACATCATCCCGCACGGCCATCTGCGGCTGCGGGCCGGCGAACCGCTGCGCGACGTGATGGCCAACGGCTACGACGTCGACCCCGAACTGCGCAGCCTGCCCGACTCCTACCGCGAGATGTTCCGCGCCGCGATGCAGGGAGCCGACCGCGAGATCAACATGCGCGACGCCACCGAGCGCTCCTTCGTGAGCATCGCCCGTCGCGTCCAGGCCATCGTCCACCAGCAGTCCAACGAACTGCGGGAGATGGAGGAGGACCACGGCCGCAACCCCGAGGTCTTCGACGACCTGCTGCGCATCGACCACGGCACCTCGCTGATCGGCCGTCTCGCCGACACCATCTCCGTCCTCGGCGGCGGCCGCCCGGGCCGCCAGTGGCCGCTGCCGGTCTCCCTCTACAGCACCCTGCGCGGTGCCATGTCGCGCATCCTGGAGTACCGCCGCATCCAGCTGAACTCCATCGTCAACATCAACATCAAGGGCACCTCCGTCGAGCCGGTCATCCACGCCGCGGCCGAGCTCTTCGACAACGCCACCCGCTACTCGCCGCCCACGGCCAAGGTGCACGTCACCGCCACCGAGGTGCAGACCGGCATCGCCATCGAGATCGAGGACGCCGGCGTCAGCCTGAGCGAGGAGTCCCGCGCCCGCATCGAGAAGATGATCGAGGACGCCAAGAACCTCGACGACGCCCACAACCTGGGCGAGAACCCGCGCCTCGGCCTCGCCGTCGTCGGCCGCCTGTGCAAGATGTTCGACATGGAGGTCTCGCTGCGGGCCTCCGCGTACGGCGGTTGCCGCGCGATCCTCATCGTGCCGCGCGTGATGACGACCACCGAGCCCGGTGTCGGCGCCGCCCACGGCATCGGTGCCACCGGTACCCCGATCCCCGCGCTCGGCGCGGTCGAGGGACCCAAGCGCCCGCCGAAGCGGCGCCGCCCCACCAGCCCCAAGATCCCGGCCGGGATCTCCATGGAGGACGACGTCCCGGTGGTCACCGAGTGGACGGCGGGTGGGCTGCCGCAGCGCCGCAGCCGGATGAAGACCCCGATCAGCCAGCGCTTCGCCGAGCAGGCCGAGGTCGAGCAGGCCGAGCGCGAGGGCAGGCCCACCGTCTGGTCGCAGCCCAAGCCCCAGCGGGAGCCCGAGATGGACCCCGAGCGCAAGAAGCTCATGGAGCGGCCGCTCGGGCAGGGCATCGAGGACTTCTGGAACGGCCTGCGCAAGGGCATGCCCGAGGGCGCCACCGGCCCCGAACTGACCGACTTCACGAGGCACCCGGAAAAGTACGTGCACCTGCTCAACGACTATGCGGACGAGCCCGTCGAGGGCACCACCGAGGCCGACGACGAGGGGGACCTCAAGTGATCCAGCAGCGAGGCAACATCGACTGGATGCTCAAGCAGCTCAACGACGGCGTGCCGGGCATCGAGATGATCGTGGTCCTCTCCGCGGACGGACTGCGCATCGCCCGCTACGGCGGCGACCCCGACGCCGCCGACCGCGTGGCCGCCGCCTGCGCGGGCGTGCAGAGCCTGGCCGGCGCCATCATCAAGGAGCTCCCCGGCGCCGGCGACATGCAGGTCGTCGTCTTCGAGATCGACGGCGGCTACTTCTACCTGATGAACGCCGGCGACAACGCCTTCCTCGCCGTACTCGCCGACGTGACCTGCGAACCGGGCCGGATGAGCGGCATGATGCGCGACCTCGTCGTCCGGATCGGCGCCCATCTCACCAGTCCGCCCCGGCGGAACGGGCAGAGCGTATGACTCCTCCACGACGCAAACGGCGCGAGCCGAAGCCCCCGCCGCCTCCCCGGCCGCAGCCACCGGCACCCGAGCCGGCGGACGGCGAGGCCGAGCCCAAGAACCCCGAACGGCTCTACACCGTCGCCGGATCCGAGGACGGCGCACGCGCCGAACTCGACCTCGTGACGTTGATCGTGGCGCGCGACGCGCCCCAGATGGCCGCCTCACCGGAGCAGGCCGCGGTCCTGCGGCTCTGCGCCAACCCCCTGTCCGTGGCCGAACTCTCGGCCTATCTGAACCTGCCGTTCAGCGCGATGACCGTCCTGATCACCGAGCTGATCACGGCCGAACTGGTGCAGGTGCGCGCCCCGGTCGTCCGCCGGGCGCTCCCCGACCGGTCACTCCTCGAAGCGGTGATGCATGGACTTCAACGGCTCTGACACCATCCCCGGACCACGCACCGAGGATCATCTGCCGCACACGGCCGAGACCGCGGTGAAGATCGTGATCGTGGGCGGCTTCGGCGTCGGCAAGACGACCATGGTCGGTTCCGTCAGCGACATCAGGCCGCTGACCACCGAGGAGACCATGACCCAGGCCGGCATCGGCGTGGACGACAACTACGGCTCCGAGTCCAAGACGGCCACCACCGTGGCCATGGACTTCGGCCGCATCAGCATCACCGAGAAGCTGGTGCTCTACCTCTTCGGCACCCCCGGCCAGGAACGCTTCTGGTTCCTGTGGAACGGGCTGTTCGAGGGCGCGCTCGGCGCGGTCGTCCTCGTCGACACCCGGCGCCTGGAGGTCAGCTTCGACGTCATGGGCCGGCTGGAAGAGCGCGGCGTGCCCTTCGTCGTCGCCATCAACTCCTTCCCGGACGCGCCTCGTTACCCCGTCGAGGAACTGCGCGCCGCACTCGACCTGACCCCGGAGATCCCGATCGTCGACTGCGACGTACGCCGCCGGGCCTCCAGCAAGGACGTGCTGATGACCCTGATGCGCTTCCTGCACTCGATCGCCCTGTCCCGCGCCCTCGCCTGATCCCCCACCCGACCGACCCCCTCCCCTTCCGTTCCGGAGCGACACCGTGACGTCTGAATCCTCCTCCCTGACCGACACAGACCACACCCCCGGACCGCCGCCGGGCTGCCCCGCGCACCGCCCGGGACCCGGCGGGCTGCACCGGCTCTACGGCCCCGACGCGGAGGACCTCGGCGGCCTCTACGAGCGGCTGCGGGACGAGTACGGCCCCGTGGCTCCCGTGCTGCTGCACGACGACGTACCGATGTGGGTGGTCCTCGGGCACGCCGAGAACCAGCAACTGGTGCGCAGCCCCTCCGTGTACACCCGTGACAGCCGGGTCTGGTCCCCGCTGGTGGAGGGCATGGTCAAGCCCGACCACCCGCTGATGCCGCACATCGCCTGGCAGCCGATCTGCTCGCACGCCGAGGGCGACGAGCACCAGCGGCTGCGCGCGGCCGTCACCGCGGCCATGGAGACCATCGACCACCGCACCGTGCGCCGCCACATCGGCCGCCACACCCAGGGACTGGTCAACAGCTTCTGCGAACGCGGCCGGGCCGACCTGGTCTCCCAGTTCGCCGAGCATCTGCCGATGGCCGTCATGTGCGAGATCCTCGGCATGCCCGACGAGTACAACGACCGGATCGTGCAGGCCGCACGGGACGCCCTGAAGGGCACCGAGACCGCCATCCAGAGCCACGCCTACGTCATGGACGCGCTGAACCGGCTCACCACCCGGCGCCGCGCCCGGCCCGAGGGGGACTTCACCAGTCACCTCATCACCCACCCGGCCGGACTCAGCGACGACGAGGTCCGCGAACACCTGCGGCTCGTCCTCTTCGCGGCCTACGAGGCCACCGCGAACCTCCTCGCCAACGCGCTGCGCATGGTCCTCACCGAGCCGGGCTTCCGCGCCCAGCTCAGCGGCGGCCAGATGACCGTGCCGGAGGCGATCGAGCAGTCCCTGTGGGACGAGCCGCCGTTCAGCACCGTTCTCGGCTACTACGCCAAGCAGGACACCGAGCTGGGCGGGCAGCGCATCCGCAAGGGCGACGGCCTGCTCTTCGCGCCCGCGCCGGGCAACCTCGACCCGCGCATCCGCCCCGACCTGTCCGCCAGCATGCAGGGCAACCGCTCCCACCTCGCCTTCGGCGGCGGCCCGCACGAGTGCCCCGGCCAGGACATCGGCCGCGCCATCGCCGACGTCGGCGTGGACGCGCTGCTGATTCGCCTGTCCGACATCCAACTCGACTGCCCTGTCGAGGAGTTGAGCTGGCGTTCGTCCATCGCCTCCCGGCACCTGGTGTCGCTGCCGGTGCGCTTCGAGCCGAAGCCGCAGCAGGACGTCAACGTCCTGCCGAGGCCCGTGCCCCTCCCGCCGCAACGCACCTGGCAGCCCGGCACCCCGGGCTCCGACCGGCCGGCGGCCGAAGAGCCCCGCCCCACCCCGCCCCGTCCCGTCGTGCCCGAGCCCTACCCCGCGGCTCCGCAACCGGCGGCGCGCCGACGGGGCGTCTGGCGGCGGCTGCTCAACTGGTGGCGCGGGGAGTGACCGCGCCCTGAAGGACGGCCCACCGCGGTCCTTCCGGAAGGGCGCTCAGCCCCGGCCCGCCCAGCTGTCGTACGACGCCCAGGCCTGGAGCACGCGTCCGCTGACGAACGTGTGCTCCGTGCCGGTGACCGGATCGGTGAACTCCAGCCTGCGGGCGAGCAGTTGCAGCGGGCGCCGGAAGTCGCCGGGCGGCACCGGGGCGGTCACCTCCGGATACAGCGGGTCGCCGAGGATGGGCACGCCGAGCGCGTTCAGATGCACCCGTAGTTGATGGGTCTGCCCGGTCGCCGGGACCAGCCGGTACCGGGCCAGCCCGCCCCGCCGCCCGGCCGACTCCACGTACGTCTCCGCGTTCGGCTCGCCCTCGACCTCCCGGGCCGCCTGCACCCCGCGCTCCTTGACGATCCGGCTGCGCACGGTCCGGGGCAGGGCGAGCGAGGGGTCGTACGGCGCGATCGCCTCGTACTCCTTGCGCACCCGCCGGTCCTGGAACAGCGTCTGATACGCCCCGCGCTCCTCGGGCCGCACGGTGAACAGCACCAGCCCCGCCGTCAGCCGGTCCAGGCGGTGCGCCGCGGTCAGTGACGGGATGTCCAGCTCGCGCCGCAGCCGGGCCAGCACGGTCTCGGTCACATGACTGCCGCGCGGCGTCGTGGCGAGGAAGTGCGGCTTGTCGGCGACGACGATGTGCGCGTCCTGGTGGACGACCTCCACCGGGAACGGCACCGGTACCTCGGCGGGCAGCTCGCGGTGGAACCAGACGAACATCCCCGGCTCGTACGGCGCGTCCGGCGCCACCGCGCGCCCGTCGGCGCCGACGATCAGCCCGGCGTCGAACATCGACTCGATCATCCCGGGCGCGGCTCCTGACAGCCGCTCCACCAGATGCTCCCGCACGGTGGCCCACGTCCCCCCGTACGGCAGCCGCACCCGCACGGGGTCGACCCCGTCGCGCTGGGGGAGCGGGGCAGGCGGGGGTGGCGTACGGCGTCTCATCGGGGTCAAGGGTACGAGGGGGAGAACGGCGGCCGGGGCGTCGCGGTCCGGGCCACCGCCACACTCTCGAGCAAAACGCGATACATCGTAAATCTTGACGCTCGCGACTGGGACGCGATATGTTCGTGTACGGATATTCGGAAGCGAGGTGATCGCCGTGGCCATGAAGCGCCGCAAGCTCGGCAACCCGCTGGCGCTCGCGGTGATGGCGACCCTCTGGCAGAAGCCCATGCATCCGTACGAGATCGCCCAGACCCTGCGCCGCCAGGGCAAGGACACCAGCACGAAGATCAACTACGGCTCGCTCTACACGGTCGTGCAGAACCTCGAGAAGCACGGCTTCGTCGAGGTGACCGACGTCGAGCGGCAGGGCAACCGCCCCGAACGCACGGTGTACGGACTGACCGACGCCGGGCGCGAGGAGCTGACCGAGTGGCTGTCGGACCTCATCGCCGTCCCGGTGAAGGAGTACCCGATCTTCGAAACCGCCCTCTCGCTCATGGGTGCGCTGCACCCCGACGAGGTGGTGCGGCTGCTTCGGGAGCGGCTCAGTGCTCTGGAGGTCCAGGTGGCGAGCGGGCGGGGAGCGCTGGACAAGCTGTCCGAGACGCTGCCGCGGCTCTTCCTCGTCGAGATCGAGTACCAGCTGCACATGACCGCGGCGCAGGCCCAGTGGGTGCGCGGCTTCCTGGCGGAGATGGAGGAGGGCACGCTGCCGGGCGTCGACGGCTGGCGGCACTTCCACGAAACCGGGGAGCTGCCACCGGACTTCACCGTGACCACCTGAGAGAGAACACGACCCCGGCGAGGCTGTTGCAGCAGCTCCGCCGGGGTCTCGAACCCCGAAACGGATCCGCCGTGCGGCGGCTCCGGGCCATCGAGGTGCGGCACACCCAGGATAGCCCGGCGCTCTTCACGTGGATCTTCCGTCCTTCACACCCGCAGGAGAGCAGTCGTCATGAACACCCGTGCGCCCGCAGTGGAGGCGCGCCGGCTCGTCAAGACCTATCCCGGTGACGTCACCGCCCTGAACGGCATGGACATCACCGTGGCACCGGGCACCGTCTTCGGACTCCTCGGCCCCAACGGCGCCGGCAAGTCCACCACCGTCAAGATCCTCACCACCCTGGCCCGCCCCGACTCCGGCACCGCGACCGTCGCCGGGCACGACGTGCTGCGCCACCCCGACCGGGTGCGCCGCGCGATCGGCGTGGTCGCCCAGCAGTCCGGCGCCGACCCGGTCGCGACCGGCAGGGAGAACCTCCAGCTCCAGGGCCGCCTCCACGGTTTGAGCGGTACGGCACTGAACCGCCGGGTGGACGAACTGCTGGAGCGGTTCGGCCTCGCCGACGCCGCCCGCCGGCCGGTCAAGGGCTACTCGGGCGGCATGCGGCGCCGCCTGGACGTCGCCCTCGGACTGGTGCACCGGCCCGAGGTGCTCTTCCTGGACGAGCCGACCACCGGCCTCGACCCGGAGGCGCGCACCGCGATGTGGGAGGAGATCGGCCGACTGGCCGGCGACGAGGGGCTGACCATCCTGCTCACCACGCACTATCTGGAGGAGGCCGACCGGCTCGCCGAGCGCATCGCGATCGTCGACCGCGGCCGGATCGTGGTCGAGGGCACCCCGGACGCCCTCAAGGGCGAACTGCGCGGCGACGCCGTCCACCTGGAGCTGGGCGAGCCGCTCGGCGAGGCCGGCCGCACCCTGCTCACCGGCGCCCTGACCGCCCTGCCCGGGGTGCACGAGGCGCTGTGCGAGGGGCGCAGGATCAGCGTCCGCGCCGACGACGGGGCGGCCACGGTGCCCGCCCTGCTCGCCGCGCTGGACCGGGCCGGGGTCACCGTCTCCTCGGCCACCGTCGCCCGGCCCTCGCTGGACGACGTCTATCTGCGCCACGCGGGCCGCCGGTACGCGGAGGCCGAGGCCGAGACCGCGGCCGTGCTCGCCGGAGGTGTGCGATGAGCGTCGCCCTCACCCAGACCTGGTACATGACGCAGCGTCAGCTCCGGGTGTTCGCCCGGCAGCCCGCCTACGCGGTCATCACCCTGATTCAGCCGGTGATCTGGCTGTTCCTGTTCGGCAACCTGTTCAGGAAGGTCGTCGAACTGGGCGGCTTCGGCACCACCTCGTACCTGGACTACCTGGTGCCGGGCGTGGTCGTGATGAGCGCGCTCAGCTCCAACATGTGGGCCGGGATGGCCACCTTGGAGGAGATCCAGCGCGGCACCCTCGACCGCTTCCTGACCACCCCGGTCAGCCGGGCCGCGCTGATGAACGGCAACGTCGTCAACAACGGCCTGGTCACGGCGTTCCAGTCGGTGGTCATCGTGCTGCTCGGCCTGCTCGGCGGCGCGGACTACCCCGGCGGCGTCGTCGGCGTCGTCATCCTCGTGCTGGCCGCCGTCCTGCTCGGCACGGTCTTCGGCGCCCTGTCCAACGCGCTCGGCATGCTCGTGCGCGAACGCGAGTCGATCATCGGCATCAACACCTTCCTGCTGCTGCCGCTGACCTTCCTCTCCAGCGCCTTCATGGCACCCTCGCAGATGCCCGGCTGGATGCGGCACATCGCCGACTTCAACCCGCTCAACTGGGCCATGGTGGCGGGCCGTTCGGCCATGTCCGGGCAGCCCGGCCGGGGCGAGGTCCTCAGCCGCGGCGGCGCGCTGCTCGCGCTCGCGGTCGCGGCGGTGTGGCTGTCGATCCGCACCTTCCGTTCCTACCAGCGGTCGGTGTGATGATGTAGGACATGCCGGCCTACGACCTCGCGAACCGACTCGTCGTCGGCGTCGCCTCCAGCGCCCTGTTCGACCTGCGGGAGTCGGACGCGGTCTTCCGCGAGCAGGGCGAGGAGGCCTACCGGGCCTACCAGGAGGAGAACGCCGGCAACACGCTCCGCCCCGGGGTCGCGTTCGCGTTCATCCGCCGGCTGCTGTCGCTGAACGACCTCGGCGAGCCGGGAGACCCGCTCGTCGAGGTCATCATCCTCTCCCGCAACGACCCGGACACCGGCCTGCGGGTCATGCGGTCGATCGAGGCCCATGAACTGCCGGTCAGCCGGGCCGTGTTCATGCAGGGCAGGGCGCCGTACGCGTTCATGACCGCGCTGAACATGTCCCTGTTCCTGTCCGCGAACGGCGACGACGTGCGCGAGGCGGTCGCGGCCGGCCTGCCGGCCGGACATGTGCTCGGATCGTCGTACGCGGACGACCCGGCCGACCGGGAACTGCGGATCGCGTTCGACTTCGACGGGGTGCTCGCCAGTGATGCCGCCGAGCAGGTGTACCAGTCCGGCGGTCTGGAGGAGTTCCGCGCGCACGAGACCCGTAACGCGGCGACCCCGCACGACCCTGGACCACTGCGGGACTTCCTCGCCGGTGTGAACCGGATACAGCGCCGGGAGGAGGAGCGGCGCAGGACCGACCCGGACTATCCGAGCCGGGTCCACGTCTCCATCGTGACCGCGCGCGCCGCGCCGGCCCACGAACGGGCCGTGCGGAGCCTGAAGCAGTGGGGCGTGACGGTCAACGGCGCCTTCTTCCTCGGCGGCATCGAGAAGAGCGCGGTCTTGACGGTGCTCAGACCGCACATCTTCTTCGACGACCAGGTGACACACCTGCACAGCACGTCCCGGACCACGCCGAGCGTGCACATCCCGTTCGGCAGGATCAACGAGACCTGAGCGGGGCCGGCCTCAGGCCGCCGCCGCGCCGCTCTCCTGCTCGGCCTCGATACGGGCGTTCCAGTCCCGCTTGGAGGCCTGCCAGCCGTCCTCGTTGTGCCCCAGGCGCCAGTAGCCGGAGATCGACAGGTCCTCGCGCGGGATGTCCAGCTCCACCCGCAGCAGCCGGCGCAGCTCCTTCACGAAGCCCGCCTCGCCGTGCACGAACGCGTGCACCCGGCCCTCGGGGAACCGAAGGCCGCGTACGGCCTCCACCAGGGCTTCGCCCACCGGGCGGTCCCCGCGGTGCAGCCAGACGACCGCCACATCGGAGTCGATCTTCTGCTCCTCCTCCGGGCCGGACACCTCCACGAAGGCATGGGCGCGGGCGCCGGCGGGCAGCGCCTCCAGGGACCGCGCGATCGCGGGCAGCGCGCTCTCGTCACCGGCGAGCAGATGCCAGTCGGCCGCGGGGTCGGGGGCATAGGCGCCGCCGGGGCCCATGAAGCGCACCGTCTCGCCCGGCCGCACCCGGCATGCCCACGGGCCGGCCAGGCCCTCGTCACCGTGGACGACGAAGTCCAGGGTCAGCTCGCGGTGTTCGGGATTCCAGGCGCGCACGGTGTAGGTCCGGGTCACCGGCCACTGCTCCCGCGGGAACTCCGCCCGGATCCGCTCCAGGTCGAAGGGTTCCGGGTAGGTCACGCCCTCGGGGCCGAAGAGCAGCTTCACATAGTGGTCGGTGCAGGTGTCCGCCGCGAAGTCGGCCAGGCCCTCGCCGCCGAGCACCACACGCTGCATGTGCGGGGTCAGCCGCTCGGTGCGGACCACATGGGCGGTGCGGGTCCTGCGCGGCTTTCGCACCGGACGATCTGCCATCACGACCTCCAGCAAGATGGTTAGGTTTACCTAAGCTAGCATCTCGCTCCGCGGTCACACCTCGGTATTCCGGTCACCATTCCGGTCACCGTCCCCCGGGTTCCACGGCGAGTGTGGTCAGCAGCCGCTGCAGGGAGCCGCCGAGCCCCCAGCGTTCGGCCAGCCGCTCCAGGGCCGCCGGGTCCCGCGGGGCGTGCGGCAGGGCCGTGTCGACGTCCGGCAGGGGGACGTCGTCCGCCACCCGCACCACCTTCGGCGCGACCGCGACATACGGGCCGGCCTCGGTGAGCCGCCTGCGCTGCGACGGCGTGAGCTTGGCCCGGGGGTCGTCGACCGCCGCCATGATCCCGGCCAGGTCGCCGAACTCGGCGAGCAGCTTGGCGGCCGTCTTCTCGCCGATCCCGGCCACGCCCGGCAGGCCGTCGCTCGGGTCGCCGCGCAGCAGCGCCAGATCCGCGTACCCCCGCCCGTCGACCCCATACTTCTCGCGCAGCACCGCCTCGTCGGTCAGCGCCAGGGTGCCGACGCCCTTCAGCGGGTACAGCACCCGGATCCCGCGCGCGTCGTCCACCAGCTGGTACAGATCGCGGTCGCCGGTGACGATGTCGACCGGACCCCCGGCGCGCGCGGTGAACGTGCCGATCACGTCGTCCGCCTCGTACCCCGCGACGCCGACCCGGGCGATGCCGAGGGCGTCCAGCACCTCCTCGATGACCGGCACCTGCGGCGAGAGGGTGTCCGGCACCACCTCCTCGTCCGGCGCGTCCTCGTGTTCCTCGGCGACCCGGTGCGCCTTGTAGGTGGGAATGAGGTCCACCCGCCACTGCGGCCGCCAGTCGGCGTCCATGCAGGCCACCAGGTGCTGCGGCCGATGGTCTCTGACCAGCCGGTCGATGAAGTCCAGCAGTCCGCGCACGGCGTTCACGGGCGTGCCGTCCGGTGCCTTCACGGAGTCCGGGACGCCGAAATAGGCGCGGAAGTACAGCGATGCGGTGTCGAGCAGCATGAGTCGTCCGGTCACGCTCGCATCATGCCGCACCGCACCGACACTGCCATGCCCGCCGGGCTCGAGCGCACCTGTGCCGGGAAGCAGCCGGTCGTGGTCGCCCCGTGGTCCCGCACTGGCGCAGCGCCTTTGCCCGGCATGGCAAGGATCCGGCCAACCACGTTCCGTGACGAACCTTGGCCCCCGCCCGGTGGCCCGGCCCTGCTGGTCGGCATGTTCGGCCCGGGGCCGGACGCCGCCCGGGACCGGCCCGGGGCCCCGTCACTGCGGCGCGAACCGTGAGGGTGGTGCCTCGGCAGCATGTCGGGTATGTGAGAGCCACGTGAAACGGTTTGCCGAACATGCGTAGGGTGCAGAGAAGTCATCAGAAGAGGTGTGCCCCGACCCGGGCACCCGGACCGTGGCACGACGAGCGAGGGAGGGAGCCGGAGCGATGGGCGACCACAAAGAACAGCCCGTGCGGGTGGGCGCGGCCGTCCGCCGACGCCGCCGTGCCCTGGAGCTGACCCTCGCCGCCGTGGCCGAGCGCAGCGGTCTGTCGGTGCCCTTCCTCAGCCAGGTCGAGAACGACCGGGCCCGCCCCAGCCGCACCTCGCTGGAGAAGCTCGCCGACGCCCTGCGCACCACGGCCGTCGAACTCCTCGCCGCCGCCGACCCGGCGGCCAGTGTGGACGTCGTCCGCGCCGACCCGGTCGTCGAGGGCGACTTCGAGCCCCGGACCCGCTCCCTGGTGCGCGGCCACCACCAGCTGCACGCCTCCGAGATCACCGGCGACCACGACGCAGGCCGCGAGTTCCAGCACCGCAACGACGAGCTGATGTACGTCGCCGACGGCGCGGTGGAGATAGAGGCGGAGGGGCGCGCGTATCGCCTCGGGCGCGGTGACACCCTGTATCTGACGGGTGGGGTCCGCCATCGGTGGCGGGCGACGGTGCCGGACACCCGGGTCATCGTGGTGGCGGTCGCCGAGCACATCGAGGCCGTTCAGGACCGGTCGCGGTAGTGCGGGTCGTCTCCCTGGTCCCGTCCCTCACCGAGGCGGTGGCGGTGACGCTGCCCGGGGTGCTGGCCGGGGCCACCGACTGGTGCAGCCACCCGGCGGACCTGGAGGTCACCCGGATCGGCGGGACGAAGAACCCCGAGCTCGACCGCGTCCTCGCCCTCGCGCCCGACCTGGTGATCGCCAACGAGGAGGAGAACCGGGCCCCCGATCTGGACGCCCTGCGCGCCGCAGGGCTCAAGGTGCTGGTCACCGAGGTGCGCAGCGTGCCCCAGGCGTTCACCGAGCTGGAACGCGTCCTCACCGCGTGCGGCGCGCCGGGGCGCCCGCGCTGGCTGGCCGGGGCGGAGGCGGCCTGGGCGGCGCTGCCGCGGCCGCAGGACCGTACGAGCGCCGTCGTACCGATCTGGCGGCGGCCCTGGATGGTCCTCGGCCGGGACACGTTCGCGGGCGACGTCCTGGCCCGGCTGGGCGTCGACCACCTGTACGCCGGCCACTGCGACCGCTACCCCCGGGTCCCGCTGGAGGAGCTGCGAGCGGCGGCGCCGGACTTGGTGGTGCTGCCCGACGAGCCCTACCGCTTCACCGCCGACGACGGCCCGGAGGCCTTCCCCGGCCTGCCCTGCGCCCTGGTCAGCGGGCGGCACCTGACCTGGTACGGCCCGTCTCTGGCCGAGGCGCCACAGGTGCTTGCCGAGGCGCTGCGAGCAGCTCGCCGCTGAGCAGACCGCGTACGGTGCCGGCGGCGGCCGCCGCCCAGGCCGCGGCGAGCACGGCGTACAGACCGACGGCCAGCGCGTCGAAGACCTCCAGACCGGTGTGCCGGGCGAGCGCCATGGCGCCGGTGACACATGTGCCCACCGGGAAGGTGAACGCCCACCAGCTCATCGCGAACCCCATGCCCCGCCGGCGGGCCCGCACCACGTGCGCGGTCGCCAGCGCCAGCCACAGCAGCGCGAACCCCATGACCGGCACCCCGTACAGGACGGCGAAGACCGGGAGGCCACGGGCGTCCGCGGCCGGTACGACGCCCGGAGCCGCGTCCGCGATCTTGCCGACCGCGGTGGTGGACTGCCCGAGCGGGCCGAGGACCAGGAACAGGGTGGGGGTGAGGGCGAGCGGCAGCGGGCCCGAGACCAGCCGGGCGAAGACCAGCGACAGCATCAGCAGTGTCGCGAGCAGGCTCATCCCGAACAGCGCGAGGCAGGCCAGCAGCAGGGTCTCGCGGGGCTGGCCCGCCGGCAGATGCGGTACCAGCAGCGGGCCGAGCGCGGCCGACACCATGGGCGCGACCAGCGGCAGCAGCCAGGCCGGACTCGCCTGCGCGGGCTCGGCGCGATGCCGTACGGCCATCAGGTACGGCACGGCCACGGCGGCGGCGAGCCCGACCGCCGTGCCCGCGGTGAACAGTACGGCGTCCAGGGCGACGGCCGTTTCGACGCCGATCAGGTCCTGCCCGGCCGTCATGGCCCCGCCGCCGACCGCCAGCAGGGCCATCGACAGGCAGCCGTAGAAGGGGGCCATGGCCGGGTCCAGGAGATCCCCCCGGGCCAGGTCGCGGTGGTGGGTCCAGTGCAGGGCCCGGGCCCCGAGCAGGGTCACCAGCATGATCAGGGACAGGGCCCAGGCTCCGGCGAAGACATGGCGCAGAGCCGCCGCGTGTGCCGGCAGGGCGACGCCGGCCGAGCCGAGGATGGCGGTGCCCATGACGGCGGCGTACCAGTTGGGGCCCAGGTGGCGGACCCGGGCGGTACGGGGGACGGAAGGGGTGTGCAAGGGCTGGGCTGCGGTGACCATGGCACCACCGTGCCGCCGCCGCTCACTCCTGACCAGGGAGTTCATTTCTATCAGGGCATAAGCTGGTCTTATGAGCGAGGTGGAGGGGCGGCAGCGGGAGCGCACGGAACCGGAGCGCACGGCGTCACTGGCGCACCGGGTGCCCGACCTGGCCGCGCTGGAGCTGCTGCTGGCGGTGGCACGGCTGGGCAGTCTCGGTGCGGCGGCGCGCGAGGTCGGCATCACCCAGCCCGCCGCCAGCAGCCGGATCCGCTCCATGGAACGGCAACTGGGTGTGGCCCTCGTCGACCGCTCGCCCCGCGGCTCCCGGCTCACGGACGCGGGAGCCCTGGTGACGGACTGGGCCCGCCGTGTGGTCGAGGCGGCGGCGGCCTTCGACGCGGGCGCACGCGCGCTGCGGGACCGGCGGGACTCGCGCCTCAGGGTCGCGGCGAGCATGACCATCGCCGAGTACCTGCTTCCGGGCTGGCTCCTCGCGCTGCACGCCGAGCGGCCCGACACGGCCGTGTCGCTGCTCGCGGGCAACTCGGCGAAGGTCGCGGAACTCCTGCTGGCCGGGGAGGCGGACCTCGGGTTCGTGGAGGGCCTGTCGGTCCCGACGGGACTGGACTCCGCGGTCATCGCCCGCGACCGGCTGATCGTCGTCACCGCGCCCGGCCATCCCTGGGCCCGCCGCCGGCGCCCGGTGACGGCGGAGGAGCTGGCGGGCACCCCGCTGATCCTCCGTGAGCGCGGCTCCGGCACCCGGCAGGTGCTGGACGCGGCGCTCGGCGGCCTCGCCCGGCCCCTGATCGAGCTGTCCTCGACCACGGCGGTCAAGGCATCGGCCGTCAGCGGCGCGGGACCCTCGGTCCTCAGCGAGCTGGCGGTGGGGGAGGAGCTGGCGATGCGACGCCTGGTCAGCATCCCGGTGGACGGCCTCTCCCTGCGCCGCGACCTGCGCGCGGTCTGGCCGACGGGGCACCGGCCTGCCGGCCCGGCCCGGGAGTTGCTGTCGCTGACGCGGGGGTGAGGGGCCGGCGCTCCGCGGCGGGCCGGGATCGGTGCCGGCCGGGGGCGGGGTCGCTCACCCGTGCCGCCCCAGCGGCAGGACCGCCCGCAGCGGCGGCGCCTCGAAGCCGGCGGCCCTGCAGCTCCCCAAGGGGCGCGGCGCGGTATCGACAGTGGCTCGGAAAGCGGCCGTGATCCAGTCCGGGGCCACGGCTGTCCGGGGCCGGTGCTACGGCTGTCCGGCCGTGCCCCGTGCGGCCGCTGTCACCAGCGCCGACATCACCCGCAGGTCCTCGCCCATCTCGGGGTGCCACTGCACGCCCAGCACCCAGCCCCGGTCCGCGGGCAGCTCGACCGCCTCCACCGTGCCGTCCGCCGCGTAGGCCGACGGCACCAGTCCCGCGCCGAGCCGGTCCACGGCCTGGTGGTGGTAGGTGGGCACGGTGGTCTCCTCCGGGACGATCCCGGCGTACAGGCTCCCCGGCACCGGCTTCACCGGGTGACCGCCGAACACGCCGACCACCTCCGCGTGCCCCTCCACGTGCTGGACCAGAGTGCCGCCGAGGGCCACGTTCAGCAGCTGCATGCCCCGGCAGATGCCCAGCACCGGCATGGCGGCGTCCAACGAGGCCTCGATCAGGGCCAGTTCCCAGGCGTCACGGGCCGGGGCGGGCGGGCCCGTGCGGGGCTCGCGCTCGGCGCCGTACCGGGCCGGGTCCACGTCCGGGCCGCCGGCGATCACCAGGGCGTCCAGCCGGGCCACCGTCTCCGCCGCGCGCTCGGGAGTGTCCGGCGGCAGCATCGCGGCCAGCCCGCCTGCCCGCTGCACCAGTCGCGGATAGCCGGCCGGCAGCAGCGCCGCGTCCAGCTCCCACACCCCCCAGCGCGCGCCGGACTCCAGATAGGTGCTGATGCCGATCAGCGGTCGTACGGTCATGCCGCCCTCCATGGAAGCCAAAGGTTCGCATCCATACCTTTCCAGACCTGCCTCACGCCAGGAAGCCCCGCAGCAGCGCCGCCGTGCCCGCGCAGTGCTCCCGCATCATCTCCCGCGCGCCGTCCGCGTCCCCGTCCAGCACCGCCTCCACCAGCGCGGCGTGCTGGCGCTGCGAGTGCTCCAGGTTGCGCACCAGCAGCGGGATGCAGTCGAGCAGGTCGTTCACCGTGGCCCGGACCGCCGCGTACTGCGCGGTCAGGGACGGGGATCCGCACAGCTCGGCGAGGGTCAGGTGGAGCAGGGTGTCCAGCCGGCGGTAGTCGGCCAGCGGGGCGTCGTGCGTGCGGGCCAGGGCCTCGCGCAGCCGGTCCGCCTGCTCGTCCGTCAGCCCGTGCGCCGCGCAGAGCCCGGCCGCGCCCACCTCCAGCACCTCGCGGAACCGCAGTACGTCCTCGATGTCGACCTCGGCGATCCGCCGCCGCAGCTCGTCCTCGCCGCCGGCGTCCGCGCGCGGCAGCACGAACGTTCCGCCGTAGCGCCCGCGCCGCGCCTCCACCAGCCCCTGGTCGTGGAGCACCTTCAGCACCTCGCGCAGCGTCACCCGGCTGATCCCGAGCCGCTCCGCCAGCTCCCGCTCGGCCGGCAGCCGTTCCCCGCCCGGCACCAGACCGAGCCGCACGACCTGGAGGATCTGCTCCAGCGCCTCCTCGAAGCCGTTGCCCGCCCGCACCGGTCGCAGCACCGGAGCGAGCCGGTCGACTCCCGGCGCATGCGCCCCGTGCCACTCCGTCTCTTGCGACATCCGCCGTACCCCCTTCCCAAGCAATGGTTCTGAGCAATACCTTATGGCTCCCGGCCCGGCCGAAAAAGCGCGAAGGCGCCGAAGGAGGCTCTCCCGTGGCAGACCGCACACCCCCGCTCAGTGTCGAGGAACTGCACACCCTCGTCGCGAGCGGTGAGATCGACACTGTCGTCCTGGCCTTCCCCGACATGCAAGGGCGGCTGCAGGGCAAGCGGTTCGCCGCCCGTTTCTTCCTGGACGAAGTCCTGCGGCACGGCAGCGAGGGCTGCAACTACCTCCTCGCCGTGGACACCGAGATGAACACGGTCGACGGCTACGCGATGTCCTCCTGGGACCGCGGCTACGGCGACTTCGCCATGCACCCCGACGTCGCCACCCTGCGCCGCATCCCCTGGCACCCCGGCACCGCCCTGCTCGTCGCCGACCTCGCCTGGAACGACGGCTCACCCGTCGTCGCCGCGCCCCGCCAGATCCTGCGCCGCCAGCTGGAGCGGCTCGCCGAGCTCGGCTACACCGCCCAGGTCGGCACCGAGCTGGAGTTCATCGTCTTCAAGGACTCCTACGAACAGGCCTGGGACGCTGGCTACCGGGGCCTCACCCCGGCCAACCAGTACAACATCGACTACTCCATCCTCGGCACCGGCCGCATCGAGCCCCTGCTGCGCCGCCTGCGCAACGACATGGCCGGCGCCGGCCTCACCGTCGAGTCCGCCAAGGGCGAGTGCAACCCCGGCCAGCACGAGATCGCCTTCCGCTACGACGAGGCCCTCGTCACCTGCGACCAGCACGCGCTGTACAAGACCGGCGCCAAGGAGATCGCCGCCCAGGAGGGCGTCTCGATCACCTTCATGGCCAAGTACAACGAGCGCGAGGGCAACTCCTGCCACATCCACCTCTCCCTCGCCGACGCCGACGGCACCAACGCGATGGCCGACGGCGACGGAATGTCCGACGTCATGCGGCACTTCCTCGCCGGACAGCTCGCCGCCCTGCGCGACTTCTCGCTCCTCTACGCCCCGAACATCAACTCCTACAAGCGGTTCCAGCCGGGCTCCTTCGCCCCCACCGCCGTCGCCTGGGGCCACGACAACCGCACCTGCGCGCTCCGCGTGGTCGGTCACGGCCGCTCCCTGCGCTTCGAGAACCGCCTCCCCGGCGGGGACGTCAACCCCTACCTCGCCGTCGCCGGACTCGTCGCGGCCGGCCTGTACGGCATCGAGCACAAGCTCGAACTCCCCGAGCCCTGCTCCGGCAACGCCTACACCGCGGGCCTGGAGCACGTCCCGACCACCCTGCGCGAGGCCGCCGAGCTGTGGGAGAACAGCCCGATCGCGAAGGCCGCCTTCGGCGACGAGGTCGTCGCGCACTACCGCAACATGGCGCGCGTAGAGCTGGAGGCCTTCGACGCCGCGGTCACCGACTGGGAGCTGCGCCGCTCCTTCGAACGCCTGTGAAAGGTCACCACGTGTCCGACCCGCACGAGCTCGTCGTCCTCAACCCCGCCACCGAAGAGGTCGTCGCCACCGTCCCCGCCGCGAGCGAGGAGGACGTGGCCGCCGCCGTCGTACGGGCCGCACGCGCCCAGACCGGGTGGGCCGCCCTCGCCCCCGCCGACCGGGCCCGGCTGCTGCGCCGCTTCGCCGACACCGTCGACTCCCACCTCGAGGAACTCGCCCAGCTGGAGGTCCGCGAGGCCGGCCACACCGTCGGCAACGCCCGCTGGGAGGCCGGCAACGCCCGCGATCTGCTGCTGTACGCGGCCGGCGGCGCCGAACGCCTTCTCGGCAAGCAGATCCCGGTGCCCGGCGGCTGGAACGTCACCTTCCAGGAACCCCTCGGTGTCGTCGGCGTGATCGCCCCCTGGAACTTCCCGATGCCGATCGCCGCCTGGGGCTCCTTCCCGGCGCTCGCGGCCGGCAACGCGGTCGTCCTCAAGCCCGCCGAGACCACCCCGCTCACCGCGCTCCGCCTCGCCGAACTCGCCCTGGAGGCGGGCCTGCCCGAGCATGTCCTCCAGGTGCTGCCCGGTCACGGCCACACCGCCGGACGCGCCCTGGTCGAGCACCCCGACGTCGCCAAGATCGTGTTCACCGGCTCCACCCGCACCGGCCGCGAGGTCATGGAGCGCTGCGCGAGGCTCGTCAAACCGGTCACCCTCGAACTCGGCGGCAAGAGCCCCAACATCGTCTTCGCCGACGCCGAGCTGAAGACGGCCCTCGACCCGTTCTCCTTCCTGGACAACTCCGGCCAGGACTGCTGTGCCCGCACCCGCATCCTCGTGCAGGAGACGGTGCTGGAGGAGGCCCGCGAGTTCCTCGCCGACGCCCTCGCCTCCGTCGTCGTGGGCGACCCGGCCGACGAGAAGACCCAGATGGGCCCGCTGATCTCCCGTCAGCAGCTGGACCGCGTACGGTCCTGCGTCCCCGAGGACGCCCCCGCCCTGCGCGGCAGCGCCCCCGACGGCCCCGGCTTCTGGTTCCCGCCGACGGTCCTGACGGGTGAGCGGGAGGACAGCCGGGCGGCCCGTGAGGAGATCTTCGGGCCCGTCGCCGTGCTCCTCCCCTTCACCGACGAGCAGGACGCGATCCGCCTCGCCAACGACACCCCCTACGGCCTCTCCGGCTCCCTGTGGACCCGGGACCTCGGCCGCGCCCTGCGCCTCTCCCAGGCCGTCCGCGCGGGCAACCTGTCCGTCAACTCCCACTCCAGCGTCCGCTACTGGACCCCGTTCGGCGGCTTCAAGCAGTCCGGCCTCGGCCGCGAACTCGGCCCCGACGCCCTGACCGCCTTCACCGAAACCAAGAACGTCTTCATCAGCAACGTCTCCCCCAGCACGGAGGGCTCCGCACAGTGACCGCAGAATCTGTTTGCCGCCGCCTGGCCGGCCGTACCGCCGTCGTGACCGGAGCCGGCAGCGGCATCGGCCTCGCCACCGCCCGCCGGCTCGCCTCCGAGGGCGCCCACGTGGTCTGCGCGGACGTGGACGAGGCCCGCGGCAAGGCCGTCGCCGACGAGGTCGGCGGGCTTTTCGTGAAGGTCGACGTCACCGATCCCGAGCAGGTCGAGGCGCTGTTCAGGACGGCGTACGACACCTACGGCAGCGTCGACGTCGCCTTCAACAACGCCGGCATCTCCCCGCCCGACGACGACTCCATCCTGGAGACCGGCCTCGAGGCCTGGAAGCGGGTCCAGGAGGTCAACCTCACCTCCGTCTACCTGTGCTGCAAGGCCGCCATCCCCTACATGCGGCGCCAGGGCAAGGGATCCATCATCAACACCGCGTCCTTCGTGGCGCGGATGGGCGCGGCGACGTCGCAGATCTCGTACACGGCCTCCAAGGGCGGCGTCCTCGCCATGTCCCGGGAGCTGGGCGTGCAGTTCGCCCGGGAGGGGATCCGCGTCAACGCCCTGTGCCCGGGACCGGTCAACACCCCCTTGCTGCAGGAGCTGTTCGCGAAGGACCCCGAGCGGGCCGCGCGGCGTCTCGTCCACATCCCGGTCGGCCGGTTCGCCGAGGCCGAGGAGATCGCCGCCGCCGTCGCCTTCCTGGCCAGCGACGACTCCTCCTTCGTCAACGCCACCGACTTCCTGGTGGACGGCGGGATCGCCGGCGCGTACGTCACGCCCCTGTAGGCCGGCCGGTCAGAGGAAGGTCTGCCCCTCACCCCGGTAGGTGGGCACGGTCGCGGTGACCGTGTCCCCCTCGATGAGGTGCAGGGTGTCGAACCGCTCGCACAGCTCGCCCGCCTTGGCGTGCCGGAACCACACCTTGTCGCCGACGAGGAGGTCGTCGGCGGGCGAGCCGAGCAGCGGGGTCTGCACCTCGCCGGGGCCCTCCTGGGGGTCGTACTTCAGGCCCTCGGGCAGGTACGGCACCGGCAGCCGGTCGGGCCCGGCGGCACCGGAGGCCGGGTAGCCGCCGCCGAGCACGGTGACCACGCCGACGCCCGGCCGTCGTACGACGGGCTGGGCGAACAGAGCCGCCGGACGGCCGGTGAACGACGTGTAGTTGTCGAAGAGCCGCGGCACGTACAGCCCCGAACCGGCCGCTATCTCGGTCACCGCGTCCTCGGCGGCGGTGTGCTGCACGCTGCCCGTGCCACCGCCGTTGACGAACTCCAGGCCGGGGACGACGGCCCGCACCGCGCGCACGACCGCGGCCCGCCGCTCGGCCAGCTCCCGGCGCGCCGCCGCCTGCATCAGCCGGATCGCCCGGGACCGCAGCGGCCGCCCGGCCACCGCGTCGCCGACACCCGCGATGTGCCCCTCGTACGCCATGATCCCGACCAGCCGGAAGCCGGGCCGCCGGGCCACCGAGCGGGCCAGCTCGGCGAGTTGGGCGGGGGAGCGCAGCGGAGAGCGCAGGGCCCCGACCCGGACCCGGCCACCGAGCAGCTTCAGCGAGGTGTCCAACTCCAGGCAGACACGCACCACTTCGCGTCCGCCGTCGCGGGCGGCGTCGATGAGGTCGAGGTGTGCCGGATCGTCCACCATCACGGTCACCGCAGCGGCGAGCTTGGGATCGGAGGCCAGCTCGGCGAAACCTGCCCGGTCGGCGGACGGATAGGCCAGCAGGACGTCGTCGAACCCGGAACGGGCGAGCCACAGCGACTCGGCCAGGGTGAACGACATGATCCCCTGGAAGCCGTCCCTGGCCAGGACGCGTTCCAGCAGGGCCCGGCAGCGCACGGACTTGCTGGCGACCCGGACCGGCTTGCCTGCGGCCCGGCGGACGAGATCGGCCGCGTTGGCGTCGAAGGCGTCCAGGTCCACGATCGCGAGAGGGGCGTCGAGATGGGCGGTGGCCCTGTCGTAACGGGCCCGGTCGGCGGCGCGCGCAGTCATGACGGAAGCCTGCCAGACAGGATTACCGCAGGGTAGGGGGACGTTCCGGGCAGATGCCCCGGCGCCCCGGACTGGTTCTGATTCCGGCCCGGACAACCCGTAGAGTGACGCGCACGTACGGCGGAACGCGCCCGGCCGCTTCACCTGAACCGGGATGCCGGTCCGGCCGTACGGGTATGCGTGCCCGGACGGATGCTTGCGCGCCGGGCGCGGCGGAGCAGCGCAGCGGCCCGCGTACGTGAGGACGGCCCGGGCACGAGGAAACGGGGGGTGCATGAGCACGGAAGCGCGCCACGCTCCCATCCCGCCGCGCCCGTCCACCCCGCCCGACGACCCCGACGACGAGCCGTCGGTCTTCACGCCGCGCGCCGGTCGCTTGTCCAACCCGGGTGCGGCAGGCGGGGAGGGAGCTTCTCCGCAGACAGCCCCGAACGAGGGCCGCCCGTCGGCCGGGGGTCTCGCCGGTGGTGGCGGGCCGTCGGGCGGGTCCGCTGCGGCCGAGGGTCGCGGCTCCGCCGGGAGCTTCGCCGGTAGGGGCGCGGCTTCGGACGGGGCGGCCGCGACTGCGGGGCCGGTCTCCGCCGGAGGCTTCGCGGGACAGGGCTCGCCTTCTGCCGCGGCGTCCGGGGGTGACTCCTCGCCCTCGACCGGGCGGTCCATGACCGGTGGCTCGTCCTCGGCCTGGCGCCCCGTACGCGACGGCTCGCCTTCGGCCGCGGGGTCCGCGGGTAACGGCTCGTCCGCGGCGGGTCGGTCCGCGGGTGGCGGCTCGTCCTCAGCCGATCGGTCCGCGCGTGGCGGCTCGCCTTCCGCCGGGGCGTCCGGGGGTGACTCCTCGCTCTCGACCGGGCGGTCCATGACCGGTGGCTCGCCCTCGGCCTGGCGCCCCGTACGCGACGGCTCGCCTTCGGCCGCGGGGTCTGCGGGTGGCGGCTCGTCCGCGGCGGGTCGGTCCGCGGGTAACGGCTCGTCCTCAGCCGATCGGTCCGCGCGTGACGGCTCGCCTTCCGCCGGGGCCGCCGGGCGTGACGGCCGGGCTTCCCGTGGCGGCGCCGGTGCTCGGGCCGAGCAGGGTCCTCGGCCCGGCACACCGAAGCTTGTTGTACCCGCCGCCGGTGCACCCGTGAGTCCGCCTCCGCCGCCGGCCTCGGCCCGGTTCCCCGACGCGCCGCCGCGCACGGGGCGCGAGGC